>RFHE01000098.1 GCA_003696445.1 Calditrichota bacterium
CCCATTAACGACTCGCCGGCGTATTTGCTGGCCGAACCCAGCACGTGCACCTGCAGGGACTGGCAGCGAGGATCGTTCACCGAATTGGTCCAGGCCCGATCCACAATGTCGCCCAGGATGAACACCTTGCCCCCTTTACTGGCATAGCCACACACTTTGCCGGCATTCCCGTAAACGGTCAGGTAACCGTGGTGCATGACCATAGCGCAGAAGTTTTGCGCACTGCCGTGCATGCGGACGGTGCCTCCCTGCATGAAGGCAGCGAAATATTCGCCGGGAATGCCGTAAACGTCCATGACCACGTCGTCGGTGTCGCCACGGCCCATCACGGCGGTGGAAATGAGGCGCTGGCCTCGGACGCGGTAAAGCAGGTAGCGGCGCCAGCCCTGCCGGTAGGCTTCGGCCAGGGCCAGGGCCAGGCTGTAGCGGGGATCGGTCCCTTCCGGGGCAAAGCCGCGGGCATTGAGCAGCAGCGTGCTGGTTGAGGGGTCTGGGCAGACCGGGATTTGCGCTGCCGGAAAACCGAGGGATTGCCAGCCGGCCAGATTCAGCTTGCCCAGCCGATCCAGGAAATCCTCCAGCAGGCGCTGGGTCAGGTCCCGCAGGGAGCTTTTGGCTTTCCGGCCGGTGTCCAGGTGGCGCAGGTGGTCGATGAAATAGGTGAACAGCTGAAGCGTGGCCGCCACAAGGGCATCGATTTCGCTGGAGGCCTGGCCCTTCCCGTGCTGACGCCCGTTCCCGGAAGGGGCCCCGGCCGCCTCCGCTGCCCGGGCCAGCACCTGCTCGCTCAGGAAATGAAGAACCCAGCGATAGGTATTGAAGTCCCACCCGGTGAGCTGCGCGGCCATCCATTGCTGAAAGGTTTTCCGGCCGGCCTCATCCGGCTGTTGCAGGAAACGGTGCACGGCCTTCTCCAGTTCGGCGGCCTGCTTGGGGCGGCGCAGCCGATGCCGGCGAACGCTGTAATGCTCGCCAAAGTCGGGCAGCTCGATGGCCCGGCCGTAGCGGTCCAGCAGCTGAAAATCTTCCATCCGGCCGTTCTGGTTGTAGCGGAACCGGCTGATCATGCCGGAGCTGACCAGGGTCTGATCCGGCTGGGCACCTTCCACCAGACCTTCGGCGTCCAGACAGGCCATGATTTCGTGAATGGCCTGCTCCTCGGAAGCAATGATGCTGAACAGCCGCTTCTTCCCGTTTTTGCCATCCAGCCAGAAGGCGGTGGTGCTGGGGCGCAGGTCGGCCGGATCTTTCAGGTCCACCCGCTCGGTCAGATTCTTTTCCGGCAGGTGCCGCAGGCACAGGTACTGGTAAGGGCCATCCGGGGAGCTGGTGAATTCCACGCGCTGCACGTTTTCCAGCTGCGGGCGCAGGGCGGGCTCCACCAGGGCCAGATCGTCGCCGGTGGTGGGCGAAAAGCTCTCGAACAGCGCCCAGTCCGGGTACTCCAGCTCTTCGGCCAGCAGGTGAAATTTCAGGGAAGCCACTTCGGTGTCGGTGGTGGCCAGGGGCGGCAGGCCGAATTGCTCCACCCGCTGTTTCAGTGCCTCGTAATTGGTGGTTTCCCCATTGTGGGTCAGGGCGGTGTGCAGCTTGGCAAAGGGATGGGCATTCATCTGCTCCACAATCGAGCCGGTGGCCAGGCGCACGTGAATGATGTTGTTTGGAGAAGCGGGCGTTTCCCAGGGGATTTCCCGGCCGGCCGTTTTCCAGACGGCAAAGTTTTTTCCGCAGGACATGACGGCCGCAATGCGCCGGATGCGCTTCCGATAAAATTCGTGATGGGCCGGCAGCGGATGCTCTTCGTTGAACCGGCGCAAATACCGCAGGTAGATTTCTCCGAATTCCTCCAGGTGCTCCGGCGAGAGGGGATCTTCCTCCAGCAGGACCCGCCTGATCCGCCCGGAAAGTTTTTGCCGGCGGATGAACGCCTCCCAGACCTCCGGATCCACATCGCGCACGTAGAGGATCTGACTGAGCTGCAGCGAGTGGTTAAAGACGTACAGATCCTCCGCCTTGCTCATGAAGTGAGCGTGCTGGTGGTAGTTTTTCTTGTTCACCTGAGGGAAGTATTCCCGGATGTAGAGGTAGCGGTCCGCCTTGAGCAATTGTTCCTCGATGAAACGATTCAACGCTTCCGGCTGGACGCGCACAAAATAGCGGAAGATATCCCCGGGGTCGGTATTGGGGTTGCCGAATTCGCGGTAGTCCCGTTCGTTCCCCTGGTCATCTTTTTTGTAGGGTTCTCGCAGGCCGGAAGGTCCGGTTGGCTCAATAAAGCGGAAGGCGTCTTCGAGGAAGACGCGGGCGATGAGGCGGGCCAGCCGGGTGCGGTAGTCGATGACCTGCTTGCGCGCCTCGCGTCGCAGCCTCTGCTGGTCCGCGTAGCGGCCGTTGCGGGAGCGCAGCCAGGCCTCGGCCTCCAGCTGGAGCCAGCCCTTTACCATGATCCGATAGGCGTAATCGTCCGGATGGTCGGGAAAGCAGAGGGTTTTGCCCACGCCCACGCCATCCATGCCCCGATTCTTCATGGCGGCCAGTGCCCGATCCAGCACGTAGCTGGGCACCGGATCGCTGCCGATGATGGCCGCTACACCGCAGTTGCTCTGGCCGGTGGCATGCTTTGCTTCGGCTTCCTGGCGGTGATGGGCGGTCACTTCCTGGCGCTGCCGCAGCCGGAAATCCACCCGCTCCTTCAGGCCAATCCACTGAATTTTATCGTAGCGGCCCCGCAATTCCCGGATGTCGCGCAGGCCCAGCCCGGCCAGGGCCCGAATCACCTGCATCTGCATCAGGCTGAAGGCATTGACGATTTGCTGGCTGTTCTCCTCCACGTCCCGGAGCCGCTGCATGATGAGGTTGGTGGTGGCAATGCCCCGGGAACAGCCGTCGTGGCAGTTGCGGTTCCGGTCGCAGCCGATGGCCACCATGGGAGCGGTGCCCCAGATGACCCCGTCGGCACCTAGGGCAATGGCTTTGATGACATCCTCGTACGTGCGAATGCCCCCGCTGACCATGAATTTCACGTAATTGCGCAGGCCGTCCTGCACCAGCCGGTCGTGAATCAGGGGGATGGCATACTCGATGTGCATGCCCATCTGGCCTTTGATGATGTTGGGCGAAGCGCCTGTACCGCCCCGGGGGCCATCCAGCCAGATTTCGATCTGCATCCCGTAACGGCGTGCGTAGTCGGCCAGCACGTGGGCCAGCTGGCCGGTGTTTTCTTCGAAAAGGGAAAGGGCCTGCTCGGTGTTGTCCCGGGCAATCCGGCCCAGCCCGGCGGCAATGAATTCAATGTCCACCGAGGGCGATACTTTTACCGAAATCACCGCCTCCGGATTGATCATCCGAACCACATCGACAAAGGCTTTCACATCTTCGATGGAATAGCAGTTGTGAAAGGGGAACGGCGAGATGACACTGGTGTAGGAATAATTGACCACCTCTTCGCAGAGACGAATCAGGTGCTCGAATTCCAGATGATCCAGCCTGCCCTGGGCGTGAAGGGCATAGGCCTGCTGCTGGAGCTGGAAGAGCCAGTGCTTCAGTTCGGGCAGCACCTCTCCGCGGTCGTGCGCCTGGATGAGGTGGGGCCTGGCTTCCCGGGCAATGTTGTGCAGGGGGTGGTCGGCCTCGGCTTCCAGCCGCTCGATGCGCTCGATCAGCTGCCGGATTTTTTCGTTGTCCAGGTATTCCAACCCCTCAATGCCGCGCAGGTAAGAAACCAGCCGGTTGACCTTCTGGGCCAGGATGTGCCCGCCAATGCCCATCTTGGCGCCCTGGCTGTAAGCAATGACCACCCGGCGAGCCTTTTTAATGGTCTGTTTGGTGACGCCGAACAGCCCGGTTTTCAGCTCGGTGGACACGTACGGTTCGTCGTCCTGATCGACCACCACGTAAAACAGAAATGCCTGCAGGTCCGGGTAACCCTCCAGGGCTCTGAACATGGACGGGTGACTCTGGGGGGTGAAGCCGTTGGCGATTAACTTCTCCCGGATTTCCTGCACCGTGTAATGATGGTTGTGCTGGAAGAGCGGCTTAATGGCCTGGATGTCCGGTTCGGTGAAAAAGATGGGTTCGCCCTTCCAGTTGAGGAAAAAACAGGTGGGATACCCTCCTTCGCCCGTATCGTACTGGATGCCCAGCCGCCGGGCTGCCCGCACGTGCGCCAGCCAGCTGTCCAGGCCGATGGAGCCAACCGATTTGCCTCCGAACATCCAGGGGGCGCACAGAATCAGCCCCTTATCCAGGGGGAGTGCCGTCTGGATCTGATCGAGTTCCTCTTCGGGAATGGTGTCCGGGTCGCGCTGGTAGAGGATTTTCATCACATCGAAGCCGTCGCCGAGCAGGCCGGTACTTTTGACCTGCTTGAGCTGGCTCATGGTCAGGTCGCCGGCGGCCATGCGACCCAGGCTCTCGATAACCGGTCCGGGCCAGACGAAATCGCGCTGATACACGGTCTGATTGACCTGATCCAGCCGGTAAAAGTCGTGCGGGCTGCGCCGGGGGACGATCCGGGCTTTCAGCTGGCTGTAGGTCGGAGCGGTTCCCGGAGGGACCGGCTCGCGCTGGATGAGCTCTTCGTTGAGTTGCTGGTATTTGGCCAACCGAACCGGATCTTCGAAGATGGTCTTTTGCAATCGCTCTTCCAGTTCAAAGAAATCGATCAGGCGGCCTTCCTCGCCTACGGTTTTTTTGAGGTCCTTGAAACCGGCCGCGCCCAGCACCTCCAGGATCTGAATCTTGCGGGACTCCATCTGGTTGTTGAGCCGCTGGACGGCCCAGTCCACGTCCAGTTGAATGAGTTTTTCGGTGGTCGTACGGCGTTCCAGAATGGCCCGGTAGGCCTCCGGGTCCAGGGCCAGCAGAGCGGCAAAGTCGATCAGGGTGGCCGAGGCCCCGCGCATGATGGTCTTCTGGCTGTCGGAGGCCAGGCGAATGCCTCCCGAAGCGATCAGGGAAACCAGGTGCCGGCGCCCCGAACGAATCAAATAATGGTGAATGGCCCGCACCGCCTGGGAGGTCACAAAGTAGTTGTCCTTGTTGCGCAACCCGTGGATGTGAAGCACATCCACTTCCAGCGCCAGAAATTCTTCCAGGCGCTGGCGAAGGTGGGGAAGAATTTCCAGGCCGCCCACCAGGTCGTATTCGCTCACTTCCAGGTACCCGCAGATCAGCGGTTGAGGCCGGCCCGCCGCCTGCACCGAATCCCGAATAAAGCGCACCGTCTCGGCCATGGTGGGATGGTAGTTGACCTCGAACATGGGCATCTGCCACAGGTCGGTCAGCAGTTCCCGGCTGACGTGCGGGTCCACCTGCAGGTGATGGATCAACTCCTGATCCACCCTGGGGACCAGCCGAGGGGGCAGCGTGTTGTAGCCGCCGGCTTCACGAAAATAATCGTAATGGGCCAGCAACCGGTTGAATTTAATGACCGCCAGGGTCTGCTGCATTTCGGCCACTTTCAAAAAGGCCAGCTCCACACGCCCGTTGCTCTCCAGCGGCACGGCATTGTACAGAATGGGCGTTTTGAGCTTGATGTGGGGGAAGGGCGGATTGTGCAGGTTGCCCCGGGCGTCGAACCGGCAGTAGCGATGGTGCTTGCCCAGCACCACCGAAAGCTCCTCATCGGGGTCGCCCTCATGAAGCCGGTTCTGGGCCGGGCCCACAATGTGAAAATGGGAGAATCGCTCCGCATCGAAGCCGATACCCATGTGGCGATCCCCTTGGCCCATGCCGGAAACCGGAATCTGGCCGGTGGACGCTTCCCGGTCGATTTCCATCAGGATCTCTTCGGTCACGTAGATGTCGGCCATTTCAGTCAGGTCCGGGGAGCGCTGAATGGTGGTGGTATCCCGGAGAAGCCGGTACTGGTTCTGCCAGAATCGCTTCTCTTCCGGGTCCACCGCCTGCTCGATGAGCCGGCTGACGAATTCGCGTTCCTGTTGAATAGCTTTGTTCTGCGGGCAGAAGTTGATGCAGGCGTTGCACAGGGCGCAGTTGATGTCGATCAGTTCGGGAATCTGGCGGGGTTGGCCCTGCCGCGCCCCGTAGGTACAGGCATTTTCGTGGGCGCACATGCCGCACCGGATGCAGGTGTCCGGGTCGATGTACAGGCTGGCGTAAGGGAAGCCCCGCGGGTACTGGATTTTCAGCCCGTGTTGCAGGTGCGAACCGTCGTCCTTGACCGGGGTCCGCGTATGGGTCCGGTAGAGGGGACTTTCCTTCATGATGTCCCAGAAGCGCTCGACGAATTCCTTCTTGCCCGCCGGAGTCAGGCCCAGAGCCTGTTGAAAGGCGGGTTCCGCCTCTACCCGGTCGAACAGTTCGGTCAACGGAATGTCGGTGGGGCAAACCCGGGTACAATTGTCACAGCGGGTACAGACCAGAAAACCGAGGGCCTCTTCCTGGGAAATGGTCTCGCCGCGGGCCAGCCGGTTGGCGGTTTTGCGCCGGGTGATCGGCGTGGCCAGGCCCAGCAAGCCAAACACATCGCTGGTGGGGCACACCCGCTCGCAACTGTCGCATTCGGCACAGGGGGCGGTTAGCTGTTCGATGGGCGGGCGCTCCGCTTTCAGCTCCGGGGGAACCAGCCGGGGGAAAAGGGCTTTGTTTGCTTTCCACAACCACCGCCCAAGGGTCACCAGTCCCCAGCGCCGGTGCGGCTCTTTGCCCTTCTCCAGCAAATGAAACAGGAGCCGCAGGAGCGGACCGGTACCTTTCTGGAAGGCCCGCAGGGCAATGTTCCGCCCCGTTGCATTGATGAATTTGCTCTGATTGACGATTCTTCGAGGATCCAGCCGGTTCTTTTCCTGCTGAAGGCGATCCAGGTCGATCTGACGCCCAGGGGATTGCCATCTGGACAGGAAAGGCAGATTCCACACCCCGATGCCGTAGGGACGGCCGCCAAATTGAATGGCCGCTTCGGTCATGAAGGGTACAAAGCTAAAGTAAACTTTGTGCCTCAGGCTGCCGGTGTCGGCCAGCAGAACGGTCTGCAGCAGGATTTCTTCCGGATTCAGCAAATGCCCTTCGGTACGGACCGGGTTGGCTGTCCAGAAGGAGACGGTACTGCGCAAAAATTCCAGGTAGGCCGGAAACCTGGCCACGGGCACGATGGTTTCGCTGACCAGCATGTCCGGCCCCAGGGGCTTGATGGCCACCGGCTGGTAGCGATGATCCCACAGTTGGTGGGCCACCTGAGTCGGCAGGCGCCAGAAGGTCAGGTCCTGATAGCGATGTTGTTGATTGGAGGAGCTGAACAACGGGTAACGCAGGGCCTGCTCGTAGCTCTCGCGGGTGTCGAATTCCAGAACAACCGTATGCTCCAGTTGCTTCAAGGTGCGTAAGGTGGCTTCCTGCTGGCGAATGGCTTCCAGGCGGAGGGGGTCGTGGGTTTCCATGGCCCGTTGCCGTTCGCGGTCCAGATGCCGGCTCTCCACCTGGTAAACCGCCTGTAGATAAGCCGTATCGAAGTAGATTACCGAGCTTGGTTTGAGCCTCCACTCGGCGAGCATTCGGAAAAATTTGGCCACCGCTCCGGCACTGACAAAGGAAAACGCATAGGGTTTGGAGGTGTAGGAGAGGGAATTGACTTTCAATTCCACGGCGGCCACGATGCCCAGCTGTCCTTCGCTCCCGAACACGGCCTCGAAGAGGGCATCGCCCGGCTGCAGGATTTCCCAGCGGCCGTCAGGGGTCAGCAGGAGCAGGCGGGTAATGGCGCTGCGGACGTGCCCGTATTTGTAGGCTCCCAGGCCCAGCCCGCCTGTGGCCACCCAGCCGCACACTGTGCCGGAATTGGGGTTGGTAATGTCCTGGCGGAGGGCCAGCCCCTTTTCCCGCAGTTGCTTGCGCAAATTGGCGAAGATGACGCCGGCCGCCACCTGCACGGTCTGGCGTTCGGGGAAGATTTCGGCGAAGTCCAGCGCAGAGAGGTCCAGCACCAGCTCGCCATTTACCGGCACCGCCCCACCAAAGGGCCAGGTTCCCGCCCCCCGAATGGTGAAGTGCAGTTTCTCCTGGGTGCAGTAGGCGACAAAGGTCTGGAGATCCTGGAAATTGGCCGGCCGGACCACCAGGCGGGTATTGATGTTCAAAAGCAAGCGCTTCAGCAGCCCGGGCACAAAGGCCGTACCGGAGTCCTGGTGGTAAACTTCCTCCTGCCAGGGGGTCAATTCAAACACAAGGGACTCGGGCGACAAAACCTGGCGAATGGCCTGAGCCTGAGGATGTTCCGGCGTCTGAAAGGTAGCCGGCTGGTTGATGTAGGGCTCCAGCAGCAACTGCCGTGCCTGGGACTGCAAGCGGAATCTTTTGCTGGCAGTGGCCCGAAACAAGGGTTCAAACGGATTGGGAGATGGGGGTGCACTCATCCACGGATTCCTGACGTTACGCGTTGCATGGTCCGGCTTCGCAAGCAATAGGAAACGTTCCTATCATCGGGCGGCAATGGTCTTCGGTCAATGAATTAAATAAAAAAGGCCGCTCAAACGTTGGAAACTTGATTCGGCCAGCATCCTATCCCCGTGAGCACCGGTTGTTGAATGGGAGGTATGGTCCAGCGTTTTCCACCTCCGCTAAAGTAAGCAAAAAATTAAATGCAGAATTGGGGTGGAGCAACCGGAAGAAACAAACGCCTGCACCGGTAGAGGGAGGGCTTTTCGGAGGAAGTCCAGTGTATGTGCGAGGGCCTGCTTTTTCTATTTTGTGTTTTTTACTTTGTATTCTCTAATCAGGGGATGGGGGGTGAGTTGAATAAAGTCCGGTGCTCGTGAAACAGCTATTTGAATAAAAATTCTGGCACCTCCCTGCCCGGTCTGGTCGGGAAGGGAAAGCCAGATTCAGGTGGACGGGACTTCAGGGGTGTTTGAGGGCCCGGAGGTAGTGCTGGATGCGTTGGACGTACTGGCGCGTTTCGGGGTAGGGGGGGACCTGGCCGTGCCGGTCAACCGCTTCGGGGCCGGCGTTGTAAGCGGCCAGGGCTTTTTCCAGGTGTCCCTGAAAGCGATTCAACAGGCGCCGCAGATAGCGTGCGCCGCCCAGGATGTTTTCTTCCGGGTCCAGCGGGTTGTTGACGCCCAGTTCGCGGGCGGTGGCCGGCATCAGCTGCATGAGGCCCAGGGCCCCTTTGGGGGAGCGGGCCTCTGGATTCCCTGAGGATTCAGCAAAGATGACCGCCCGGATCAGGTTGGGATCCAGGTCGAATTGGCGGGCGGCCTTTTGAATGGCCCCTTCGAAGGGGGCCAGCTTCTGCCGCATCTGATCGGTGAGCAGGCGCGCGGCAGCCCGCCAGCGGCGAATCTGTGCGGAAAAATCGGCCGGCACTCCCTCGCCTTTTTCGCCGGGTTGCGGGGTGGTGCCCAACTGCTGCTGGAGCAGTTCGGCAATGCCCAGCGGGGCGCTCCGGGCAATGGTGCGCGAGAGCTCCTGGTCGAACATGCCTTGCATGACCTCCCCTCCCAGCCCTTCGTCCAGCAGACCGGACTTCATGATGGTCTGCCGCATAGCCCGCAACATCATGTAAACAAAGAGGGCTTCGAAATCCTCGCTGGCCTGGGCCAGCTTCCGCTTGTCCCGGCTCGCCGATTTTGCCTCAGTTAATTTCTGCCTCAGCAGTGCGTCGGCCGGTGACACGCTGATCTGTAACTCGTCCAAGCTCACCGGGATGCTCCTTTTACATCACAATTAAGTCTGCCTGCAACGATCCGGCTTCCTTGAGTGCCTGGAGAACGGCCACAATGTCCCGCGGGGTCAGCCCCAGTAAATTGAGCGCCTGGGCTACTTCCTGAACGGTGGTCGCGCTGCCAATGGTCACCACCTTCCCCTCGTCCTGATAAACGGTGGCGTTGGTGTTGGGGACCACCACCGTTTTGCCCTGGGAGAACGGCGCCGGCTGGGAGACGATGGGCTCGGACTGGATTTCCACGCTCAGGTTGCCGTGCGAGATTGCGGCCGGCAGTACTTTGACGTTTCCGCCCACCACCACCGTGCCGGTACGCTCGTTAATCACCACCCGGGCCCGGACATCCGGCTTGACCTCAATCTGTTCAATTTCGGACAGGAAGGCGTAGCGGGCGGCCGGATCTTGAAACTGAGGGGGAATGCGGACCGCTACCGAATGGAGCTGGGTAACAAAGGCCAGGGAATCGCCGAAGCGCTGGTTAATGGCCTGAACAATCCGGATGGCCGTGGTGACGTCCTTTTCTTTTAAAGAGAATCGAAGCGTGTCGCTCAGTTGAAAGGGGGAGTTGTTTTCGGCCTGAATGATGGCACCCTGAGGAATGCGGCCCACCAGGGTGTAGTTCTGGCGCACGCCACCGCCCCCGGTGGTTTCGACTGAAAATCCACCCACACTCAGTGGCCCCTGAGCGGTTGCCACCACCTTGCCTTCCGCATTGGCCAGTGGGGTAAGCAGCAGGACCCCGCCTTCCAGGCTTTTGGCATCGCCCAGGGAGGAAACGGTGACCGGTAGCCGATCGCCGATGCGGCTGTAAGGCGGTAGTTCGGCCGTCACCATCACCGCAGCCACGTTACGGATCTTCATCCGATCCCGGGGCACGTTAACCCCAAATCGTTGCAACATGTTTACCACGGACTGGGTGGTGAATTCGGTGCGCTTGCTATCCCCGGTGCCGTTGAGGCCAATCACCAGCCCGTAGCCGATCAGTTGCTGGCTTTCGATGCCCTGCAGATAGGTCAGGTCCTTAATGCGCACCTGGGCCTGCAGGGGGTTGACCCCCGCCACCGCGAGGGCCAGAAAAGTCCCCAGGAGAACCATGTGCTTCCATGCCTTCATCGTGCATCCTCGCGTTAAAATAGCCATTGCAGAACCCGCGTTAGCATGCCGCCCTTCTGGGCGCGGGACACTTCGCCTTTGCCCTTGTACACGATGTGGGCATCGTAGATGTTGTAGGAGTAAACCGTGTTGTCCGGGTTAATATCTTCCGGGCGTACGGCGCCGGAAACGATCAGAATTTCCTTCTCGTTGTTGATCTCCAGGACGCGCTTGCCCTCGATGAGAAAGTCTCCCGCCTCGTTTTTACCCACAATCCGTGCCGCTACTTTAGCCTTCAGCGTACCCCGCTTGGAGGTGCGGGCATCGCCCTTAAAATCGTTCTGGCTGGAGGATTCCAGACCCAGTTCGGGGAAAAAGCTGAACGCACCGGTTCCTTTGGCACCGGTTACAGAATTCTTGTTTTGCTTTTTGGATTCGGTTCGGGCTTCGTTGCGTGCCTCGGAAAACTCCATGATCAACACGGTAATGCCTTTCCCTACCCGGTCCGAGCGCGTATCGGTAAACAGGCTCAGGGACCGGCCCATATCCTGAGCCGGCAGCCATGTGGCCAGACCCAGCAGCAGGATTAAAGCGATTGATCGTTTCATGGCGTATCTCCTTGGGTTTAGGGCACAATGGCCAGCGAGCGATCCACCACCCGCCCCTGAATTCGCTGTCGCGTCTGGGGGTTAAGCAACCAGATAACCTCCCCCTGAGCGCCATCCTGCAGGGCGCGCGCGGTGAGCTCGATGTGCAAACTCCCTCGATTGTACTGTAAAGTTACCTTTTCCCCCCGCTGGATGAGTAGGACGGGCATCACATCGGCCTCGGTGAGGGGTTGGGCGGGCTGAATGACCCGTCGCGCCATCTTTCCGGCCAACTGGGCCACGCTGTGCAGCGGCGGGCTGTGCAGCCGCGACACGTCCACTTCCTTCTTCACTACCGGTGCTCCCTTCAGTGGCGTACGGGGAAGAATTCGGGACTGCGCTACCAGCACCGGCTGAAAAATGTGCAGATCCACGGCAAAGACCAGCGAGCGAATGACCTTTCCGTTCTGCTTGGCCGAGATGGTCAGCGGGGTGTAGCCGCCACGAAGGGGTAGATTGGGCGCTGTAACGGCCAGCGAATCGAAGGGACCGCCGACCACCCAGCGCTTGAGGTGGCTTAATGGGGAAACCTTCAGACGCACCTCCGGGGAAGCAAAGCGGTCGTGAAGATATTGTACAGCCGCCTGCAGGAGTTCCTCCTGAGACACGATGGGCGAATGAGCCGCCACGGCGCTGCCGGGCAGGCCCAGGCACATCAGCAGCACGGCTACCGCCAGCCAGCGCAGGGATTTCTCCCACATCCGATTTAGCCCTCTATTGCCCGTCATCGTGTTAACCGATTTTCCACATCATACATTTCGTCGGCGGTGCGGATCACGCGGGAATTGATTTCGTAAGCCCGCTGGGCTTCAATCATGTTCACCATTTCCTCCACCACATCCACATTGGACGTTTCCAGAAAGCCCTGCTGGAGGAGCCCCAGCCCGTCCTGACCGGGTGTACTTACAAATGCCGGGCCAGAAGCAGGGGTTTCTTCGAACAGGTTATGGCCCAGAGCATTCAGACCGGCTGGATTGACGAACCGGGCCATTTCCAGTTGGCCCACGGGGAACGATTCCGACTCGCCGTGCAGGAGCACCTCCACCTGGCCATCGGGCCGAATGACCACCTGGCGGGTGTCCTGAGGCAGGGTGATTTCCGGCTCGACAATGTAGCCATCAGCAGTTACCAGGGAGCCGTCTGCCGAAAGTTTAAAGGAGCCGTCTCTGGTGTAGGCGGTGCGCCCATCGGGAAGGCGCACCATGAAAAAACCGTCGCCATCGACGGCGATGTCCAGCGGGTTGTCGGTTTCCACGATGGCCCCCTGGGCAAAACTGCGGGTGGTGGCTACCACCCGGGCACCGTTGCCCAGTTCCAGGCTGCTGGGTCGCTTTTGCTGGGCCGAGGTAGGTTCGCCGGCCCGGCGAATAGTCTGATAAAGCAGGTCCTGAAACTCCAGATTGCTTTTCTTGTAGCCGGTGGTGTTTACATTGGCCAGGTTATTGGCAATCACATCGATGAACAGTTTCTGGGCCTGCATGCCCGATGCGGCAACCTGAAGGACTTTATCCATGATGGAACCTCCTGTTCACTTTAGTTTAGGCGCTTCCTGCCTTGCTGATCAGTTGCTCCAGGGTACGATCCTGGGCGTGGATCATTTTCTGATTCAATTCAAATTGACGGTTTAACTCGATCATGTGAACCATTTCCTGAATGGGTTCCACATTGCTGGTTTCCAGGTAGCCGGGTCGCAATTGCACTTTGCCCGGTTCCAGTTCGGTTTCGGTAGCGTTGCCGGCCGCAAAATAGGTGCTGCCCACCCGTTCCAGTGCGAGGGGGTTGTCGAAAGTCACCAGCTTCAGCCGGGCCACCGGCTTGCCGTTAAGCAGGATCCGGCCTTCTTCGGTAATACTCACCTGCCCCCCCTGCAGCTGCACCTCGCCCCCATCGGTGACCACCGGATTCCCATCCAGGGTCACCAGACGGCCTTCGCCATCCAGAGTAAAGCTGCCGTTGCGGGTGTAGAGATTTTTCCCGTCCACTTGCACC
>RFHE01000006.1 GCA_003696445.1 Calditrichota bacterium
CCAGACCAGGCTCAGCGCTAACAAAACCGTTGCTCTGAAATTCTGCTTCATCGCTGCTTCCTCCTGTATTGAACCATTGTGCTCTGGAAAACTTATCCTTGGGCGGCCAAAGGGGCAAGGGCTGCGGAAAACCATCTCGGCCAATCTGACCAACCTGTTCTGCATCTCCCTGAGCCGTGGTCAATGCACGGACCAGAGTCGTTCCGGGCCAAAAGGCAGAATAAAGGCCTCGCTTCAGTCGAATCCTTTGCCGCCGAAAAATGGAATCCCCATTGAAAGTTAGCCAGCGGCAGGCTACCTTTTAGCCGTTTTTTGACCAGTGATCACAGCGAGGAGAGAGTGAATGAGAGGCATGTTGCGCTGCTTTAAACGGTTATGCCTGGCTGCGGCCTGCGCGGCCCTGTTGACCTGTGGAACGGCGGGAAAGGAGGCAAAGCAGGTGAAAGAACTGACCCGGGATGTGCATACCCACGCTCGTCCGGAGGAGATTGCCGTCCGGCATCTGGATCTGGATGTGCAGGTGGATTTCGACGCGCGTCAGATTCGCGGTGTGGCCAGTCTGGAACTGGTACACAATGGGCCAGCCGATTCGGTGATTCTGGACGTGCGCCAGATGGACATTCACAAAGTAACCCTGGACGACGACCCCCGGCCGGTCCAGTTTCGCCTGGGTAAGGCCGATCCGGTGATGGGCCAGGCGCTGGTGATACCGGTCAGGGAGCAGACCCGGACCGTGCACGTGACCTATGCCACCCATCCCGATGCAGCGGGCATACAGTGGTTGTCGCCGGACCAGACGGCCGGCAAGCGGCGGCCCTTTCTCTACAGCCAGTCTCAGCCGATTCTGGCCCGAAGCTGGGTGCCCTGCCAGGACAGTCCCGGGATTCGCATCACGTACCGTGCCACCGTCCGGGTGCCGTCCGGCATGCTGGCTCTGATGAGCGCGCGCAATCCCCAGAAGCGAAATCCTTCCGGCGAATACCACTTCGAGATGCCCCAGCCGGTGCCCCCCTACCTGCTGGCACTGGCGGTGGGCGACATCGATTTCCAACCGCTCAGCCAGCGAAGTGGGGTGTACGCCGAACCCCCGGTAGTCCAGAAGGCAGCCTGGGAATTTGCCGAAACCGAAAAGATGATTCAGGCCGCCGAGGCCCTCTACGGTCCCTATCGCTGGGAACGCTACGACATTCTGGTCCTGCCGCCCAGCTTTCCCTTCGGCGGCATGGAAAACCCCCGGCTCACCTTCGCCACCCCCACCGTGCTGGCCGGGGACCGCTCCCTCACCTCGCTGGTCGCTCACGAGCTGGCCCATTCCTGGTCCGGCAATCTGGTGACCAACGCCACCTGGAACGACTTCTGGTTGAACGAGGGCTTCACCACCTACTTCGAGCGCCGGATCATGGAGGCCCTTTACGGGCGCTCCTACAGCGAGATGCTGGCCCAGCTCGGCTATCAGGATTTAAAAGCAACCATCAAGCAGATGGGAGAAAAGAATCCCGACACGCGCCTGTATGTGGACCTGGCCGGTCGAGACCCCGACGAGGGCATTACCAATATTCCCTACGAGAAAGGCTATTTCTTTTTGCGCATGCTGGAAGAGCATTTCGGCCGGGAGCGCTGGGACGCCTTCTTGCACGAGTACTTCGATACGTTTGCCTTCCAGAGCATGACCACGGCCCGGTTCATTCAGTATTTAAACGAAAAATTGCTCAAGGGGGACGCCGCCCTGGCCAGGAAGCTGGAAATTGTCAACTGGGTGTACGGGACCGGCCTGCCCAGAAACTGTCCGGTGCCTCATTCGGCGGAATTCCAGAAGGTGGAGAAGCAAATCGCCGCCTGGGAAAATGGCGTGCCTGCCGAGTCCCTGAAGGTGGAGGGCTGGACCACCCACCACTGGTTGCATTTTCTGCGCCACCTGCCCCCATCGCTTTCGGCGGCCCGCATGGCCGAGCTGGACCGGGCGTTTCACTTTACCACCTCGGGGAATTCGGAAATCCTGTGCCAGTGGTTCCAACTGGCCATCGAACACGGCTACCAGCCGGCCTTTCCGGCCATGGAACGCTATTTGACCAGCATCGGGCGGCGCAAGCTGGTCCGCCCCCTTTACGAAAAACTGGCCGCGACCCCCGAGGGATTGGAAAAAGCCCGGGAAATTTACCGCAGGGCCCGGCCGCTGTACCACGCCATTACCCGGAATACCATCGACCGGATTTTGAACTGGTCGTCCTGACCGCGGTGAGAGGCGCGTTTTAGAAGGGAGAGAGGTGCGCCGGCACAAAGGGCAAGTTGGCCGCCAGCAAACGGCCGAAAAGGCTCAGCCGCTACGACCGGCCACCCGCCAGTACAGGGCGATGTACTTCTGCCCCTGCACCTCCCAGGAAAAATTCTGGGACATGGCATTGCGCATCAGCTTCAGCCAGGCATCGCGATGCTGGTAGGTTTCGTAAGCCGAGCCCATCGCCCAGCGCAGCCCATCGGAAGTAAAATGCTCAAAAACAAAGCCGGTACCGGTCTGACTGACCCAGTCGTAATTCTGAACCGTGTCCGCCAGCCCGCCAGTTTTGCGCACAATGGGAATGGTCCCGTACTTCAGGCTGTAGATCTGATTCAGTCCGCACGGTTCGTAGCGGGACGGCATGACAAACATGTCCGCCCCCGCTTCAATCAAATGGGCCAGTTCGTTGCTGTACCCCCGGTAAAAACAGAACTTGTCCGGAAAGGCCTGCTGCGCGGATTGAAAAAACTCCTCGTAACGGCTTTCCCCGCTGCCCAGCACCACAAAACGAATGGCGTTGTGGGCCAGGATGTCGAACAGGCAATCGAAAAGCAGGTCGAAGCCCTTCTGGGCGGTTAGGCGGGAAACGATTCCGTACAGTGGAACGTGGGGCTCGAAGGTCAATCCGAGCTGGTTGAGCAGATAGGCTTTGTCCTTCTCCTTCCCGGCAAGATCCCGAATGGAATAATGGTAGGGAATGTAGGGATCGGTTTCCGGATTCCATTCCTCGTAATCCACGCCGTTGACAATGCCCACCAGGCTGTTCGCACGCATCTGCAAAAAAGGATGCAGACCGGCCCCGTAGGCCTCGGTCTGAATTTCCCGGGCGTAGGTTTCGCTGACCGTGGTCAGCATGTCCGCGTAAAGGATGCCGGTTTTCAAGAAGTTCACCATCCCGACGGCCAGATCGTCCTGCCAGAAGAGGTTCCGGTGTGCTCCCAGACCCAGCTCGTGAAGGATGCTCGAAGAAAATTGCCCCTGGTAACCGATGTTGTGAATGGTCAGCACGGTTTTGCTGTGCCGGAACAGGCCGTCCCAGCTGTAGAGGGTTTTCAGATAAAGCGGAATCAGGGCGGTCTGCCAGTCGTTGCAGTGGAAAATGTGCGGTCCCCAGCCCATGCGCTGGCAACATTCGATGGCCGCCCGGCTGAGGAAGGCAAAACGCAGGTACTCATCGGGATCTTCCGTGTAGAGCCGCCCGCGGTGGTACAGGGCCGGGCAATCCACAAAATAGACATCCACCTCCGATCCGGGCAACTGTGCCGTCAGGACGTTGAACAGAAACTGCCTGCTGCCCATCTCAAGGGGAATCTGTTGGAGAAACGTCACCGGGTAGAAGGTGAATTTTCGGGTGTCGATGGTGTCGTAGAAGGGGGTAAAGAGGCGCACATCCACGCCCTGGCGGCCCAGGAATTTGCACAGGGCGCCGGCCACATCGGCCAGTCCGCCCGTTTTAGAGAACGGGACCACCTCCGAGCTGACAAAGCAAATTTTCAGTTGATCCTGATTCATTGTTCCCTCGAGGCCCTATCCTGTTGTACTTTGAGATACTGGTTCAAGGTGGCCACTAATTTTTCACCGCGCAGGTCACCCTCTACAGCAAGAATGTTCCCCTCCGGTCCCACCAGCACGGGACGGGGGATGCCCTGCACATCAAAAGCCCGGGCCACCGGATCATTAAATCCCCCCTTCAATAAGGCATGGAGCCAGGGCATGGCGTGCCGTTGCCGGCGGAATTTCTTTACCACGGACTCATCCCTGTCTAAAGAAAGGCTGAGGATTTCCAGGCCCAGGGGGTGGAAGCGCCGATAGGCCTCTTCCAGCACCGGTATTTCGGCAACGCAAGGAGCGCACCAGGTGGCCCAGAAGTCCAGCAACAGGTACCTGCCTTTGAAATCTGCCGCGGTCACTACCCGGGGAGAATCCAACAAAGTGACTTCGAAATCGGGAACCGGCGCTCCGGGGCGAATAGGAGAATCGGGATTGAAAAATTTCAGATAGGGCTGAACCAGGGCAAGATCTGCATACCCGGCCTGAAGCCGCTGGTAAAGTTCCCGTTGTTTCTGCAGGTCTCCAGCCCCTTTCGCTCGGAAAAGCAGAAGTATCAGGGCCTGGGCCTGAACGGTTTTCGCCGGATTTCTCTCCAAAAATTTCCTGAGCAGCCATTGCTGCTGGCTGCTGTCCTTCAGGGCTACCCAGGCGTTCAGGGCCAGCGGGTTCATGGCCCAGTCCGGATGATCCACCGCAGGCAGAGCCTCCAGGACCTTTTGTTTCATCGCGGGGGGCAGCTCTACCCCGTAAAGTGTACTCTCCAGCAACGTCAGGGCAGCCAGGTGACGGAGAGTCTGATTGTCGCTTTGCAGAGGGGCGCCCAGCGCATCAAACAGGGAAGAGCCATCCAGTTGAGGGGTTCCGGGCAGGAAGGCCTCCCGCCTGCGAACCAGATCCCGGGCGTAAGCAGCCTTTAGCTTTTCCAGATGCCGTTGAATTTCATCTATCTTATTGAGAAAGCCGTGCGATGCATCGAACCGGATGCGGGGCAGAGAGGGATCGTCCGGATATCGGGGAAGCACACCTGGATCGAAAACGATCTCCAGGGGTTGGCCTTTACGTGCCTTCAGGCCGGACCGGTAGTCTCCCCCACCGTCGTACTGATAAAAATCGCTCCTGGTGCCGTTAATGCTGCGGTCCTCTTCCTCCACGCCAACCAGCTGGTAAAACACCGTATCGGCATCGGCGCTGACTGTGATGCGGAAGCGCCCGTCGGGTGTTTTTTCCATGGGCAGGGCGCTGGAAAAATTGAACTCATTCCAGCTGCCAATGACGGCAACGGAATCAACAGGGTCGCGGTACCGGTAAGGCTTAAGCTGAAACGTCAGCCGAATGGTGTCCGTGGAATCGTTCAGGGGCAGGTATGCAACGGCAGGGTAGTGCCAGATTCCGGTCGCCCACAGTTCATAATAGCCAGGCTCCGTCAGCGTCACCTGAAAGCGGCCATCGGGCCCGGCATCCCGGGTAAGGAAGGTGTAAGACACACCCTGCTTCCAGTAGCCGAGGTGCACATGGCTTACCGGCAGCGGTTTTCCATCTGCACCCAGTACCTGGCCCCGAATGGTGATCTCGGCCGGTCCCGTTGCCAGCAGCACGAAGGTAAGCAAAATGGAGAGCATGCGCATGGTGCCAGCACCTCCTCATTCTTCGGTTTCAGAGGAGTAAATACGGTAGAATCGTCACGAAGTTGCCCATGCCAATCGTTGAAGCGCACAAAAAATGCGTTTCCAAAATCGTTGAACCCCTGCCGGTCAGTTCCCGGCCGGCAGGATGGTGCCCTCCACCTCACCGAATCCAATTCGGTAGCCCTCGCCCTGGGCATAGCCGGTCATGATCACCGAATCGCCGTCCTGCAGGAAGCTGCGGGTCTCACCATCGGGTAACTGAATGGGTTTTTCGCCCCGCCAGGCCAGCTCCAGCATGCTGCCGTAACTGTCCGGCGTGGGGCCGCTGATGGTGCCGGAGGCCATCAGATCGCCGGTGCGGGTATTGCACCCGTTCACCGTGTGATGGGCCAGTTGCTGGCAAACGTTCCAGTACATGTAGCGGAAATTGGTCCGGCACAGCCGAAACGGTTCCTCCAGCCGGGGTGTTTTCAGATACACTTCCAGCTGGATGTCGAAAGCCCAGCGGTTTTCGATGCGCAGGTACGCCAGCGGCTCCGGATCCTGTTCCGGCCCGGGCACCCGAAACGGCTCCAGCGCTTCCAGGGTCACCACCCAGGGCGAAATGGACGTGGCGAAGTTTTTGCCCAGAAATGGTCCCAGGGGCACGTATTCCCATTTCTGAATGTCCCGCGCACTCCAGTCGTTTACCAGCATGAAGCCAAAAATGTGTTCGGGGGCCTCCTGTACTGGAATGGGTTCGCCCAGTGGATTGCCGGTTCCAACGAAGAATCCCATTTCCAGTTCAAAATCCAGCAGGCGGGAGGGACCGTACACCGGCTGCGTTGCCCCGGGGGGCATGAGCTGTCCCCTGGGCCGCCGCACCGGCGTGCCGCTGACCACAATGGAGCTGCTGCGGCCGTGGTAGCCCACCGGCAACCACAGCCAGTTGGGCTGCAGGGCATTGTCTTTCCCTCGGAACATGGTTCCCACGTTGGTGGCGTGCTCCCGCGAGGAGTAAAAATCGGTGTAATCGCCGATCTCCACCGGCAGGAGCATTTCCACCTCGCTCATGGGAACAAGCGCCCGCCGCCGCAGCGAGGCATTATCCCGCAGGGTGGGTACATCTTCCCGGAGCAGGTGCTGCAGGGTGGCCCGTACGGCCTGCCAAACCGGCCTGCCCATGCTCATGAACCGATTTAAAGAGGGCCGGGCGAAGATGCCGTCCTGGCCCAGGCCGGCCGCCTGAAAGAGGCCCTGCTCCTCCAGCACCGACAGGTCCAGCACGTAGTCGCCGATGGCGGTTCCAACCCGCGCCTCCCCGCCGGATCGGCGACGAAACACCCCGTAAGGCAAATTCTGTAAGGGAAAATGGCTCTCCGGCTCTACGGGCACAAAAGAGCGCAGCATGCTTTCCTGGAAATCAGCACTCATTCACAAGCCTTCCTTCCTGTTTGTTGCCTGTTTTTTTGTGCGAATTTTTGCGGTTCACGGTGACGGTTCCACCCGTACCAGGCTGGCAAGGATACCGATTTCAGACCTTCAGCCGGGGTTCGGATCAGTCCAGCAAACCCAGGTCACGGAGGTCGTCCAGGGGCTCTTCGAAGCTGCAACTGCCAAAGGAGCGATACAAGTACTGCCGGGCTTTGCGAATCTCGCTCACGCTGACTTGCAAATCCTTCCAACCGAAAGCCGTAGGGGTAAACATGAAATGAACAATGTTGTCATCGGCTACGATTTGCTCAACCTGGTGCAGGTCCAGCATGTGCCGGACGGCCAGGATGCCGGCCCCGAAGATGTTAACAAATCCGTGAAGTTCCCGCTTTTCTCGGGTGTTGTAATGGCGAAACGGATGATGCAGTCCGGCTGTTGCCTTGAAGGGAACCCGCTGATCCCGGCAGGCCAGCAGCACGCGGGCCACCAGTGCCGCCGGGGGCACGGCATCGGGCGCTTCGCCACCGCAGCGCAGTTTAAAACCAGGCATCGGCTTTTCCGCTTGGGCGTCGTTCTGCCCGGTCTGGCGTATTACTTGAACAAACTGGTTCAGCTCGGCGGACTCCAGCCGGCCGGGGCTGGTTTCCAGAAAGACAACCACAGAACCGTCGGCGGTTCCAGGGACTTCCGCCCAGCTGCCCAGAAGGTGTTGCAGGAGCTCGGGGGTCAGCGCGCGGGCCACCTCCGGGCTCAGATACACCTCCACGCTGCCCACCCCCAGCCCACCGGAAGCCACTTGCAACTGGTGTTGCACAGCCTGGACGTCCGCCTCGGTTTGTTCGAACATTCGAGCCAGATCGTCCAGGCGACCGCCGACCAAAGACAGGGGTATGGGCTTTTCCAGCCGTCCTTTTTTGGAGAGCACCCGGTTCAGTTCTGCCAGCTGATCCACCCGGACCACGAAACGCCCTAGCATCCAACAGTCCGGCCCACTGCGATACTTTAGGTAATTTTCCAGCGCCTCTTCCATGGACAGGCGGGCCGGCGGGAAAAGACCAGCGTAATCAATCAGCCGGTCCATAAAGGCTTCTACACTTTTGAACATCTCGGTTCCCGGAGTAAAGGTTCCCAATCGATTTGGTGTGGAAAAATGACCGGCACAGGCGTGCAAAGCAAGGAAATTGTGAAAAGGGCCGCTCCCTTCGCCGGGCTGCAACCGGGCTTCCGGAACGCTCCGGGCAGCACAACTGCGGTAAGGGCGGTCCAGCACGGTGCGCCTGTTTCTTTTTGTTGAATGGAAAAACGAATTGCGCTGCACCATTTCCCCTCAACCATTGTATATTTCAGGGCTAAAACCGTTTGAGGGAACATGAACCAGACTGCAGTAGCAGAATTGCCAGCCGCAGCCCGCAGGGTTGTTCTACTTCACTACTCGGAGATCGGGCTGAAGGGTAAAAACCGGCATCGTTTCGAGCAGCAGCTTATCGACAACATCAAGCTGGCCCTATCGGACCTGTGGCAGGGGCGCATCCAGCGGCTGCATGGCCGTTTTCTGCTCCCCCTGGCCGATGAGGCCCTCTGGCCGGCTGTCAAGGCGCGTTTGCAACAGGTGTTCGGCCTAGCCAACTTCAGTCCGGCGGTGGTTGTCCCGGCCGAAAAGCCGTTGATTGAGCAGGCCTGCCTTGCGCTGATGGCCCGGCAACGTTACGGCAGTTTCCGCGTCCATGCCCGGCGGGCACAGAAAAATTTGCCCTTCACCTCTCAGCAACTGCAGGTGGACGTTGGTGCGGCTATCCAGGCCATGAGCGGCGCCAGGGTGGATCTGAGCCATCCGGAGGTGACCTGCTACATCGAGGTCACCAACGATCAGGCGCTGGTTTACACCGAAAAGGTGTCCGGGGCCCGTGGCCTGCCGGTGGGGGTGAGCGAACGGGCCATGGTCCTGCTCTCCTCGGGCATCGACTCGCCGGTGGCCTCCTGGAAAATGTTGAAACGGGGCGTGCGCTTGAGCTACGTCCATTTCCACAGCATCCCTTTCACCAGCGAAGCGTCGTTAAACAACACCCGCCGGCTGCTCCAGGTGTTAACGCGCTACCAATATCGGGCCGTGCTCTACGCGGTGCCCTTTCTCCCCGTGCAACAGGCCATTATGGTCAATGCGCCGCCCGATTACCGGGTGGTGTTGTACCGGCGGTTCATGTTTCGGATTGCCGAGCGACTGGCCCACCGGGAACGCTGCCAGGCGCTGGTGACCGGGGAAAGCATCGGCCAGGTGGCGTCGCAGACGCTGACCAACCTGCGGGTCATCAGTCAGGTCTGCCAGTTGCCCGTGTTGCGCCCCCTGGCCGGCGACGACAAGGAAGAAATCGTGGCCCTGGCCAGGCAGATCGGCACCTTTGAAATTTCCACCGAGCCCTACGAGGATTGCTGCTCGCTTTACGTGCCTCGCCACCCTACCACCGCCGCCCGTCTGGAAACCGTGCAGGAGATTGAGGCCCGGCTCCCGGTGGCCGAGCTCGTAGAGGCCGCTGTGCGCGAGGCTCAGAAGGAAACCTTTCGCTTTCCGGCAACGGAAACAAGCTCCTGAGGCCGCCGCAACACCCCCGGATTGCCATGAGTGGCCTGCCCGCATCTCAGTGCGAACCACCGTCCTCCGTCAGGCCCAGCACATCCAGAATAAAGGCGTATTCGAAGGCGATCTCTTTCAGATAGTCGTAACGACCGGAGGCTCCGCCGTGCCCAGCACCCATGTTGGTTTTCAGCAGCAGGCGATTGTGATCGGTCTTCAGCGCCCGGAGTTTGGCCGCCCACTTGGCCGGCTCCCAATACTTTACCCTCGGGTCGTTCCATCCGGCGGTGATCAGCATGTTGGGATAGTCCCGGGCCGTAACGTTGTCGTAAGGCGAATAAGACTTGATGTACCAGTAGTATTCGGGAATGTTGGGATTGCCCCACTCCTCGTATTCGGTGACGGTGAGCGGTAGGTCCGGATCCAGCATGGTGGTCAGCACATCCACAAAGGGAACCTTGGCGATAACCAACCGAAACAGGTCCGGGCGCATGTTGGTTACCGCCCCCATCAGTAGGCCCCCGGCGCTGCCGCCGGAAATGACCAGCCTCTCCGGGCGGGTGTAGCCTTCCCGAATTAAAAACTCGGCACAATCGATGAAGTCGAAGAAGGTGTTCTTCTTTTTGAGCAGCTTGCCCTCCTCGTACCACTCCCTGCCCAGCGCACCCCCGCCGCGAATGTGGGCGATGGCGAACACAAACCCCCGATCGAGCAAACTGACCCGGCTGGCGGAAAAACCGGGATCGATGCTAATGCCATAGGCCCCGTAACCATACAGGTAGAGGGGATGGCTGCCGTCCTTTTTGAGACCCTTCCGGTACACCAGGGAAATGGGCACTTTTTTGCCGTCCCGGGCAGGAGCCCAGAGGCGCTCGGTAACGTAATTTTCCGGGTTGTAGCCCCCGAGCACGTCGTCCCGCTTTTTCAGCTCCATCTGACGAGTATCCATGTGGTAATCGTACACGCTACGGGGCGTGACCAGCGAGGTGTAGGTAAAGCGAAACAGGTTGGTATTAAATTCCGGATTGCGGGCCGGCCAGATGTTGTAGGCCGGTTCAGGAAATTTCACGTAATGGACCTGCCCGCTGTCCATTTGCTGAATGCGTATTTTCTTGAGCCCCTGCTCCCTTTCCAGCAAAACCATGTGGTTTGCAAACAGCTCCATCCGATCCACCTTTACCTGCGGGCGATGGGGAATCACCTCCTCCCAGTTTTCGCGGCCCGGTCGATTGATCGGCGTGCGCATTACCCGAAAGTTCCGGGCCTGATCGTTGGTCAGGATGTAAAAATAATCGCCGCGGCTCGCCAGGGAATATTCCACGTTGGGCCGGCGGGCTTCCACCAATCGAAATCGACCCTTCGGTTGGTCAGCCGGCAAAAAATGGACCTCGGTGGTGGTATTGCTCTCCAGAGTCAGGAACAGAAACCGGTCGTCGCGGGAGCGATTCAGGTAAAGGTAGTAGGCCTCATCGGGTTCTTCGAACACGAGCTGGTCCTGTTCCGCAGGCTGGCCCAGGCGATGCCGGTACAGGCGGTAGGGACGCATCGTTTCGTCCAGCGTGCTGTAAAAGAGGGTCCGGTTGTCGTTGGCCCATTCCACCGAATAGTAGGTGCCGGCCACGCGATCCGGTAGCATCTCGCCGGTTTCCAGGTTTTTGACCTGCAGGAGAAACTGTTCCGAGCCGTTGTAATCCACCGAAAAAGCCAGCAGCCGCTGGTCCGGACTGACCCGGAAAGCGCCGATCCGGCAAAAGCTGTGGCCTTCGGCCAGCTGATTCTGGTCCAGCAGAATTTCCTCCGGGGCATCCAGAGACCCTTTTTTCCGGCAGTAAATAGGATACTGTTTCCCGGCCTCGGTTCGGGTGTAGTAATAATAGTCGCCCAGTCGTTCCGGTACCGAGAGATCGGTTTCTTTGATTCGAGCCCGCATTTCCTTGAACAGGGCCTCCTGTAACGGCCGGGTGTGGGCCATCACCGCTTCGGTGTAAGCGTTTTCCGCCTCCAGGTAGGCCCGAACCTCTGGATTGTCCTGTTCTCGGAGCCAGTAAAAGGGGTCGATGCGGACGTCCCCGTGTTTTTCCAGACGATGGGGAATTTGTCTGGCCCGAGGTGGCCGCGGTTCCCGGGGCGCCTGCGCCACAGCAAAGCCTAACATCAGGGCAAAAAAGGAAAACAGAAAAAGAAACATCGCTTTGGTTTGAACCATAAAAGCCTCCAGCATCAGCTTTTCCCTTTCATTTTTCTAGCCCGAATAAACAAAACGTCTGTCCCTCAAAACCTTTGCGATCACCCTGAGAGGCACGGTTTTCGGGAACAGGTTGCCCTTCCCCTCCAGGCACTTATTTGACCAACCCGGAGATGGCCTTGAAGGTGTCGGTCCCCGCCTTTCCCAGCAGCTCGAAGAGCAGCGATTCGCTGGTGGTGAGGATGCAGCCCACCGATTCCATGCGGCGCAGGGCAACCTGCTTGTCGTTGGGCCGGCGGCTGGACACACAGTCCTCCACAATCACCGGCACGAAATCCTCGCTGATCAGGTCCAAGGCGGTTTGCAGCACGCACACGTGGGTCTCGATGCCGAACAGAATCACGTAGCGTTGCTCTTCCAGTGTATTCAAACGATCCCAGACCTCCGGCACCCC
>RFHE01000099.1 GCA_003696445.1 Calditrichota bacterium
ACCGATTTAGAGCAAGCGGAAAACGCCGCTGCCCACCCTGTGGACGCTGAGCAATCATGACTGGTGCAGCCATGGAAGCCGGATCTCCCAAACCAGAGGTGCGGGATATCTTACGATTAATGGCGGTGCCTAACATTGGGCCGGGAAGAATCCGCCGGCTGCTCTCGGCCTTCGGTAGTGTGGAAGCCATCCTCAAAGCGCCATACCAGAAGCTGGTTCAGATCGATGGCATAGACCGAAAACTGGCCGCCCAGTTAAAACAGCCGGTGGACGAGTCCCTTATTGAACGCCAATGGCACCAGATTCAACGAGCGGACCTGTCTCTGGTCAGCATCTGGGACAGCACTTACCCGGCCTTGCTCCGCCGAATTAACGATCCGCCGGTGTTGCTTTTTTACCGGGGTCACTTACCGGAGTCCTGGCCGGTTTGCCTGGCCGTTGTGGGCACGCGTCGGCCTTCGGCCTATGGCAAGGCCGTCACCGCTAAATTGGTTGCCGAGCTGGTTCACCGGGGCGTGAGTATCGTTAGCGGGCTGGCCAGAGGCATCGATACCATTGCCCATTACACTGCCCTGCAGCGGGGGGGATTCACCGCTGCCGTACTCGGTTGCGGTGCCGATGTGGTTTATCCCCCCGAGAATCGCAAGCTTTATCAGGAAATCGCCCAAAACGGACTGTTGGTTTCTGAATTTTTGCCCGGGACCACCCCCGAGGCGGTCAACTTCCCCCGGCGAAACCGGATTATAACCGGCCTGAGCGTGGGCCTGCTGGTCGTAGAGGCCGGACAGAAGAGCGGGGCTCTTATCTCAGCCCGTTACGCGCTGGATCAGAACCGGGAAGTGTTTGCCGTGCCCGGTCAGATCACCAATCCGGCCAGTGCCGGCACCAATCGCCTGATTCAACAAGGCGCTAAACTGGTTCAATCCGTGGAGGATATTCTGGAAGAGTTACCAGAACTGCAAGGACGGGCCACACCAGCACAGCCCAGAGATCTACCTCACCTCAATGAGTTGCAAAAACGCATCATGGCCTGTCTATCCACCGATCCCAAGCACATCGACCGATTGGTGATGGAACTGCGCGAATCCCCTGCGCTGGTTCTCTCCAGCCTGGTGGAGCTGGAGCTGATGGGTCTGGTGCGCCAGTTACCCGGCAAAATGTTTATTCGAATGTGAATCCGGGGGATAGAACGTTCAGGCCGCATCGATGTCGGTTACCGGCTTGCCACCAGTTCCTTGAGATGAGCCATCACACTCTCGGCCAGATGCCGGAGGTGGTATCCCCCTTCCAGGACGCTTAAAATCCGTCCGGGTACTAGATTGTCCATTTCCTGGCGAACCAGGCGGGTCATCCGGGCAAAACCTTCGGTACTCAGCTGCATGGAGGCCAGCGGATCGCCTTCATGGGCATCGAAACCTGCCGAAATAATCAACAACTCAGGTTTGTAGCGACGCAGAGCAGGCAACACCTGGGTCCGAAGTTCTGTTAGGTAAGCCAGGTCCCCTTCAAAAGGGGGGATAGGTATGTTGAGGGTATAGCCCTCCCCGGCCCATCGTCCCCGTTCCTCGGTCCGCCCGGTTCCCGGGTACAGCGGCCACTGGTGCAGGCTACAATAAAACACATCGCTGCGGTCCAGAAAGCTGTTCTGGGTCCCGTTGCCGTGATGCACGTCCCAGTCCAGGATAAAAACGCGCGACAATCCGTGATGCCGGAGGGCATAATGGGCGGCTATGGCTACGTTGTTGAACAGGCAAAAGCCCATGGCGGTATCCCGTTCGGCATGGTGCCCGGGCGGGCGAACAGCACAGAACGCCGCTCGGGCCCGGCCGGAAAGGAGATCATCCACCCCATCCAAGGCTGCCCCTGCCGCCCTCAAGGCAGCTTCCCAAGAACCCGGCGTGACCATGGTGTCCCCCTGGTCCAAAGACACCGGACCCTGGCGGCAGGCCTTCTGCACCATATCGATGTAAAAGCCGCTGTGGTTTTGTTCAATCCATTCCCGTTCAGCCGCTCGAGGTTCCTTTAATTGAACCTGCCGCCACACATCGGCCTCCTGAAGGTGCCGGCGGATTGATTCCAGCCGTTCCGGTTTCTCCGGGTGGTTTATTCCCTTCAAATGTTCAAGACAGGCTGGATGAAAGTAAACGGCCAGTCCAGACCACTCGTAACGTACCAAAAGCGGGTCCTCTTTTTTCTGTTTCCACAATAAAGATTCTCCGTCGCTACTCAAATTTCCAAATACAATTTTTCTTGCCCGCCTGCGGCGGCAAGGTCTCTCGCGCCGCACGCTGTAACCGTTGGTAGAGGGCGGACTGGTTCTGATTGCAGGGCCCTCGTTTTAATTTCCCGATAAAGATGGCCGTCCCACTTCCGAAAATAAAAAGCAAACTTCAAGGAAGAAAAGAAAGGAGCAAGTCCGGGATGGACCATGCCAGCACCGTACAGCAAGACCAGTGGGAAAAGCTCCAGGCAGAAAATCTGCGATTGAAAAGCGAGTTAAAGCGCCAGCAGGAGCTTTACGAAAAATCGCACATGGAGCTGATTGAGTTGATGGTGGAAAGTGAGCAGCAGGCTCAAAAATTGAAAACCATGCATCAGCGGATCAGCCAGGCCTTTAAGCACACCATTCAAATTATCCAGCTCATGATCGACATGCGCCAGCCCGGTTACCGGATGCACGCCGAGCGGGTAGCAGAACACGCGCAGGCTATCGCCCTAAAGGCCGGGGTGAACAAAATCGAAGCCCAGGTAATTGCTGTGGCCGCTCGCATTCACGAGGTGGGCAAAATGAGCATCCCGGAAGTCATTTTAAGCAAACCTACCGAGGGACTTACCGAAAGCGAGATTAACCTGTTGCGCAGCCAGCACGCCATTGGTGCAGCCTTACTGACAAAAATTCCCAGCTTTCGCTCGGTGGCCCAGGTGATTCGCCATATTCGGGAAAATGTGGATGGGTCTGGCCGCCCCGACGGTCTGTCCGGCAATGAGATTCCCATCGGATCACGAATCATTGCTCTGGTGGATTGTTTCGACACACGGTTCATGCTGGAACAAACCACCCACAATGCCGAGGAGGTGCTCCAGGAGATCGAAAAGCAACTGGATTTGGTGTTTGACAGGCACCTGTTTCCCTTCCTGGTGGATCGGGTACGCGGCCATTATCAGAACAGCTACCGGCCCAGAGAAAAAAGCATTGCTCTGGCCCAACTGCGGGAGGGCATGCGGCTCAGCCGGGATCTGTACACCATTTCCGGGGTCATGCTGCTGCCCCGCGGCACCGAACTCACCGAAACACTCATCGAAAAAATCATGCGCTACCAATCGATCGATCCGGTTGCCGGGGGTGTGTACATCGAACTGAGGTGAGGAGAAACCATGGACATTGCAACCATATT
Organism: Calditrichota bacterium; assembly: GCA_003696445.1. Classification (GTDB taxonomy): domain Bacteria; phylum Calditrichota; class Calditrichia; order RBG-13-44-9; family J042; genus J042. The sequence continues at coordinate 3,396 of RFHE01000099.1, forward strand.
GGGCGTTGTTTCTGGCGTGGGTCTAATTGTGGCCTCCATCTTCATGGGTGGGGATATGACCATCTTTATCAACGTCCCTTCCATTATGATTGTGGGCGGCGGCACGGTAGCGGCAACCCTCATCGCCTACCCCCTGAAAGAGGTCTTTGGTGTATTGAAGGTTCTGATGAAAGTGTTTAAAATGGAAAAACGAGATCATAGCAAACTGATCAGCGAACTGGCCGGCATTGCCACGGTGGCCAAACAACAGGGGGTACTCGCATTGGAGTCCGAGGCCAAAAAGATCAAGCATCCATTCATCCAGCAAGGCTTGGTCATGATTGCCGATGGATTGCCACGGCAAACGGTGGCCAAAATTTTAGTGGGGGAAATCACCACCATGCAGCAACGCCATCGGGTCGGTCGGGAAATTTTCGCCGAGATGGGTAAATTCGCTCCAGCCTTCGGCATGATTGGAACGCTGATCGGCCTGGTTCAAATGCTGGCTAGCCTAAACGACCCTTCCACCATCGGTCCCAAAATGGCTGTTGCCCTGATTACCACCTTCTATGGCGCGTTTTTAGCCAATCTCGTCTTCTTACCAATGACCACTAAATTGAAACGGCGCTCGGAAATGGAAACCATTGAAATGAAACTGATTATCGAAGCGCTGTTGGCCATCATGGAAGGCGAAAATCCCAAGGTATTGGTGGATCGGCTGAAAGTGTTTCTGGACAGCCAGGTAAAATCGCAGGTGGAAAAATCGGTAGGTGGTGCCAAAAAAGCAGCCTGAGGAAACGATGGACTGGGATTCAATTCCAAACCAAGAAGAAGAAAGCGGAGAAGAAGCGGGCTGGATTGTCACTTTCAGCGATTTGATGAGTTTATTGCTGTGCTTTTTTATCCTCCTGTTCTCCTTTTCAACGATTCAAGAACAAAAATTCAAAGAACTGCTAGCTTCTCTGCAAAGCGCCTTTGGGGTGGATCAGGTCCCCGAAGCCGGAACGCGGGAAGGGCTGGATATGCTGAATCGCAATCCCTCTAAAACCAATCCCAATGCCGTGGACGAACTGGGAGGCATGGTTCAGAAGGAAATGGAAAAAATCAAATCCGAAGTGGAAGAATTCGTTATGAAAAACAAACTGGGTGGTAAAGTGAAGGTAGAAATCGGGGACAGGGGAGCCGTAATTACCATCTCCGATGTGGTGATTTTTCCGCCCGGTGAAGCCGAGTTTACCGGGGAAGCCACCCCCATTCTGGAAAAAATCACCGACTTGCTCAGGCAATTTCCCTACAAAGTAAAGGTCGAGGGCCATACAGACAACGTGCCTATTCACACCGACAAATATCCATCCAACTGGGAGTTATCCACCGCGAGGGCGGCTAAATTGGTGCGCTATTTTATTGAACACGGTATTGACCCCACCCGTTTGTCGGCGGAGGGCTATGCCGAATACCATCCCATTGCGGACAATGCGACGCCCGAGGGGCGGGCCCGCAACCGGCGGGTGGAGATTGTGTACACCAGGGAAAGCATTCTGGAAGGGATGAAGCAACGGGCCGCAAGCGAACAGGTGACCGGCACCTCGCGTTAGCTGCCTGCGGAACCAAAGAGTGATCAACCCTGTTCTGGTTTCCTGGCCAAAACCTGCACGACAGCCGCCCAACCCCGATGGTGGGTTCCCTCCACCACCGCGCGCTCGGTTTCGCGCAGAATCAAAAACTCCAATCCAGCCAACTCTTTTTCCAGATCGGCCGCCTCCATCATCAGCTCTCGTACCGGCGGACCGCCGGTGCGGTAGGCCAGTTGCTTGGGCGTGTAAGCTTCCAGCACGAACATTCCGCCGGGCACCAGCCCCTCCACCACCTGGCGATGGATCTTGCGGCGATCCTCCGGGTAAAAATGGCCGAAAATGGAAACGATGACCTCCCAGCTTCCCGGCTTAATCGGGAATCGGGTCAGATCGGCCGCAATCAGGTTTAGGTGCACCCGGTTTTGCCGGGCCAGCCGGGCCGCTTTTTTCAGCCCGGCCACGGCAAAATCCACGGCGGTCACCTGGTAGCCCTGTCGGGCCAGGAACACAGCATTTCTGCCCTCACCTTCGGCCAAACAAAGAGCCCGCCCACGAGGCAGAAATGCCAAAACCGAAGCCAAAAACTGGTTAGGTTCTTGACCATACACATATTCGGAACCGCTGTAACGTTGCTCCCACATCTGCCGGAAAGCCGGCCCGCGCTGCAATTGTTCTCCCATGTCTGTGCCTCTCACCTCTGTTTCGGTCTCCGGTTCCGGGCAAAGGCCAGCAGTTGCTCGGCTGAGCGGGTATTCAGAATATTTTCCGGACCCAACCAGCCCTTGCGAGCAATGCCAAGGCCATAAATCATATCGTCCAGCCCTCTAACCTGATGGGCATCCGGACCGATGCTGATCATCACCCCGCGGTCGCGGGCATATTTACAGAAGCGCCAGTCCAGGTCCAGGCGATGAGGATTGGCATTGATTTCCACGGCCACCCCCAATTCGGCGGCAGCGTCCAGCACCTGATGCAAATCCACCGGATAGCCCTCACGGGCCAGCAGCAATCGGCCGGTTGGGTGGCCGAGGATGGTGGTGTAAGGATTTTCCAGCGCGCGAATGATTCGCCGGGTGGCCTCTGCCTCGGTCATGTTAAATCGGGAATGGACACTGGCTACCACCACATCGAAGGTGGCCAGCACCGTGTCGTCGAAGTCCAGGGACCCGTCCGGCAGAATGTCGCACTCTATCCCCTTTAGAATGCGAATGCCCTCCAGCTTCTGATTCAATTGATCGATTTCCTCGTGTTGCTGTCGCACCCGCGCTTCGTCCAGGCCGTTGGCGTAATAGGAGGTTTTGGAATGGTCGCAAAGCACCATGTACTGGTAGCCCCGTTCCCGGCAGGCCAGGGCCATTTCTTCTATTGTGTTCACCCCATCGCTGTAATTGGAGTGCACGTGAATCATTCCCTTTAGGTCTTTCTGCTCCACCAGGGTGGGCAGAGCGTGGTTCAAGGCTGCTTCGATTTCGCCGAAATTTTCCCGCAATTCCGGGGGAATAAAATCCATGCCCAGCCGGGCAAAAATTTCCGCTTCGTCCTTACAGGGCAGGTTTTCCTCGCCGCGAAACAAGCCGTACTCGTTCATCTTCAGGCCCAGCTTGATGGCGTGTTCGCGCATGGCAATGTTGTGCTCTCGCGAACCGGTGAAATGGTGCAGGGCATAGGGAAATTGCTGGTCGGTCACCAGGCGCAGGTCGGCATTAATGCCGGTTTTCAACACCACACTGGATTTGGTTTCCCCTTTGGCGGTCACTGTTTCCACATTGGGCTGAGAGGTAAAATGGGTCATGATGGCCTCCCGGGCCTCATCCCGGGCACTGGCCACAATATCGATGTCCTTCACTGTTTCCTTCCAGCGGCGCAAACTGCCGGCAATTTCGCAGCGAATCACGCCCGGGTGATTTTTAACCGCCTGGAACAGTACTAACGCCTCGGCCCGGGCTTCGGAAATGAGATGGCGCTCTTTGAATTTTTTAACCAGAGCAATCCCTTGCAGGATTTTTTCCTGACTGCGCTGCCCGAAGCCTTCCAGCATGGCCAGACGGTTTTCGTGACAGGCATGCTCCAGCTCCCCAATGGTGGTAATGCCCAGTTTTTCCCACACCGCCTTCACTTTTTTCGGTCCCATGCCCGGAATGCGTAACATTTCCAGCAGGCCCGGCGGCACTTTTTTCTTCAGGGCTTCATATTCGGGAAAAGTGCCGGTTTCCAGAATCAGCCGTATTTTTTCAGCAATACCGGAACCAATTCCCTTAATTTTGGTGATCTCCCCGCTATCAACCAGGGCCTCCAGGTCCCCGGTGATCCCCTCAATAATGCGAGCGGCATTTTCGTTAGCACGTACGCGAAAGGGATTTTCGCCTAGAATTTCTTGCAGGGCCGCATATTCACGGAAAATCCGAGCCACTTCTTTCTGATCCACTGCCATGGCCACCCTCAGGTTAGTCCTTTCTTTATTTGCAATTTACAGAGGAATTTCGGTCGGGCAAAGTAGAGGAATGAGACCAAAAGGAAACAACAGAACGCTCAGGCAATTAGGGGAACTCGACAGGCCGGTTCAGGTAAACAGGGAAATCAGCAAGCCGGCGCCACCCACAGCGAAGCAATAGTAGGCGAATAGGTCTAGGCGGCGCCGTTGCACGATTTTAAGCAACCAAATAATGGCCAAGTAACCAAACACAGCTGCCGAGAGGGTACCTACTGCCAGCTCGAACAGTTCCCTGGTAGAAGGCGGGGCTTGCAAAAGCTGGCCGGTCTGTTGAAGGGCGGCAAAGAAAATGACCGGAATGGAGAGTAAGAAGGAAAAACGCGCCGCCAGTTCCCGGTTGAGGCCCAGCCACATGGCGGACACAATGGTGGAACCGGAACGAGAAATCCCGGGGATGATGGCGAAGGCCTGAGCAAAACCGATTAAAAAAGCCTGGGCACCATTCATGAACGGTTCCCTCTCCCGAGCAAAGCGAGAGGTCCACATAATTAGACCGGTAACAATTAAGGCCAAACTCACCACCAGCAGACTTTTGAACAACAGTTCCACTTTGCTCTCCAAAGAGAGCCCGATGATGCCCGTCGGAATGGAAGCGATAATAATAAAAACTGTAATCGCCCGATACTGATCGTCTTCGCTTTTTACCTGAAATCCGGAAGCAATAAAGGAGGGCAGTCCGGGTAGGGTACGAAGGATGCGCAGGATGTCCTGGCGAAACACCACCAGCACAGCCAGCAGGGTGCCCAAGTGCACAAATACGTCGAAGGCAATGCCCTGTTGCTGGAAGCCCAGCAATTTCTGAAAAATGACCAGGTGGCCGGAACTGCTGACCGGAAGAAACTCGGTCAATCCCTGCACCATGCCCAGAATTAAAGCTTTTAAAAACTCCATAAAAGTTGTCTCCAAGGTGAAAGGAAAGTTCAAATTTTAAGGTATTCTGAACGGAATTGCACCTGAAAAGCAAAATTTTAGTGGAGTACAGCCAGGGTAAACAGGCGATGCCCCGTGCCCGATTTGCGATAGGAATACAGAGGCAGCGTCGAGCAGGAGGTGCAGAACCCGCTTTCGGCCACATTTCGCGCTGGAACACCGGTTTCCATTAGCTGCGCCCGGATGGCAATGCCCAGGTCCAGGTAGAACCCGTCCTGCCGATGCTGCCAGGCCGCCGGAGGAAAGTAGGGCTCGAGCTCGCGGCCAACCCGATAGCAGCAGGCGCGGATGTAAGGGAACAGGGCCACCTGTAGCCTGTGGGGCTGAAGGTTGAATTGCCGGCACAGGGTTCGGGCAAGCTCGGGTACGATGCCGGCGGCCACTCCCCGCCAACCGGCGTGAGCCAGCCCGATCACAGCGGGACGAGTGGAAAACATCAGAACCGGGACGCAGTCCGCCGTGCGAATTACCAAGCCGACACCCCTCTGTGCGCTCCATAGCCCATCCACCCCCGGATAAAAGCCTGGCCGGTCTGCCCGGGCAATCTGCTTGCCATGAATCTGCTCGGCCAGGGCCAGGGCGTCCGGCGCCAGGCCCCGGCGAAGAAACCAGGCCGCTATGGCAGGCGTTAACCAGGGCCGGAAGCTCTGGGGGATTTCTGCAGCCTTTTCCTGGTGGGCAGATAAGATACGCCTGGAATCGGCCGGCGGTACCAAGCGCATGGCGGCCAGCAATTGGGGCAATGCTTCGGTCTGGAAGATAAGGGAATGCTCCCGAGAATCGAATATGAAGCGACCAGGGGTGTCCACCGGTTATTTAAACACCTTGGTCAGATCGTTGTACACCACAAAAATCATCAGCATGATGAGCAGCGCCATGCCGACCTGTTGAATAGCCATTTTGGTTTTTACCGAGATGGGCTTTCGGCGAATGCCCTCCACCAGAACAATGACCAGGTGCCCCCCGTCCAACACAGGAAAGGGCATTATGTTGAGAATGGCCAGCATCAAGCTCAGGTTGGCCGTAAACATGAGCAGGTTAGCAAAACCGGCTCGGGCGAACTCGCCGGCCATTTTGGTAATCATGACCGGTCCGGCTACCGCATCTCTCACCGACTTTTTTCCGGTTATCAGCCAGTAAAGTTCGCGTAAAATCATCCCGGAAAGAAACAAGCTGTTTTTAAATCCAATGGCCAATGCCGCGGCAAGCCCAATCTGCCGGTGCTGAACGTACGGGCCGATGCCGATTTTTCCGACAATCTGGCTGCTCTGGTCGGGACCGATTTCGTTGACTGGTTTGGGCGTAATGGTGATCTGAAGGGTATCGGTGCCCCGAAGCACAGTCATTTGCAAAGGTTGGTCGGGATGGGCGCGGACAATGCGGGTCATCTCTTCCCAGTCGGCGACCGGCTGCTGGTTGATGGCAAGAATGCGATCCCCGGTCTGGAGCCCGGCCTGCTCGGCTGGATAACCGGGGGACACCTCCCCCACCACGGCCGGAAACAACGGCCGAAGGCCCAGTTGGCGATTGTTCTCCAGGGCACCCTTTTCCGGGGTCAGAACCAGCTCCACAGAGCGGCCCTCCCGCTGTACGGTAACCTGCAATCCCTTGTCCAGATGCTGGACCATTTGCTGCACCATCTCGTTCCAGGTATGAACAGGCTGGCCGTTCACGGCCACCACCCGATCCATCGGCTGCAAGCCCAACTGCGCCCCGATACTGGCCGGAGCCACTTCGGCAATCTGCGTGGTGGGATAAATCTGCTCGCCCTCCGCCCAGAGCACCCCACCGAAAATGAGCACAGCCAGCAGGTAGTTCATCAATACCCCCGCAGAAAGAATAAACACCTTGGCATACAGGGGTTTGGAGTTGAATTCCCAGGGTTCTCCTTTAATAGAGGTGGTGTCCATGCTCTCATCGACCATTCCGGCCAGCTTTACATAACCGCCGAAAGGAATGGCCGAAATGCAATAGTCCGTCTCTCCGATCTTAATCCCAAAAAGGCGGGGAGGAAATCCAATGGAAAAACGCTCCACCCGTACGCCGGACAGTTTGGCGGCCAGAAAATGGCCCAGTTCGTGAACAAAAATCAAAACGCTTAAGACAAAAGCGATGGAAAGTAAATAAATCATTGTCGAACCCTGTGTAGTTGCTTAAAGATCAGTAGTTTCACTCTCTTAAACCAGGCACCATATACCAAATCCCACTCACCCCTTAATTAAGCCACGCTGACTGGCCCGTACAAAGGTAACTACGGCACGAAGCTCAGGCAAAGGGGGCAGCTCGTTTTCGATGCGCTGGAGGGCTTCTTGCTTGGTGGGCGCTTCCCGGAAGAGGATGCGATAGGCCTTTTTCAGGACAAGCAGCGTTTCCCGGGGAAAGCCCCGGCGCTCTAAACCAACCCGATTCAGGCCTCCATAGCGCAGCGGTTCGCCCATGGCCAGAACAAACGGCGGGACATCCCGTGCCACCCGGTAACCACCCCCTACAAAACTATGCTGCCCGATGCGAACAAATTGATGAATCGGGGTCAACCCACCAACGCCGGCATAGTCTTCAATCACTACATGGCCGGCCATGTTTACCGCATTGGCCAGAATCACATGATTACCAATCATGCAATCATGGGCGATATGCGTGTAGGCCATGATAACACAGTGATGACCCACAACGGTTTTGCCACCGTACCGGGTCCCTCGATTCAGGGTGGCATATTCGCGAATAACCGTGTCGCTCCCCACTTCGAGGTAGGTTTTTTCACCAGAAAATTTCAGGTCCTGCGGTTCGGTTCCCAGTACAGCTCCATGAGCCACCCTGACCCGCTCGCCCAACCGGGTGCCAGAGGCAAGCCGCACATGGGAGCCGATCTCGCAGCCATCGCCGACGCTGACATCCGCTTCAATTACGGCGTAAGGCCCTACCCGAACGTTGGAGCCAAGTTGGGCTGCAGCGTCCACAACAGCCGTGGGATGCACAGAGACCATGCTAAATTTTCACCGGCCTAACGTGAAGTTTTCTTTCTGGCATGGGCCCTCTCAACCCTGTTGCTGATTTCTGGGTACAATGGCGGCCATCATTTCGGCTTCCGCCACCAATTCCCCATCCACAAAGGCTTTACCGGCCATTTTGCAGGTATTGGCCCGCCGCTTGATCATTTCCAGCTCAAACACCAGGGTAGCGCCGGGAAAGACCGGTTTGCGAAAGCGAACGTTATCCATGCCCATAAAGTAAACCAGCTTGTCCTCCTGGTCCGCTTCATTGTTTAACAGCATAATGCCTCCGGTCTGGGCCATGGCCTCCACAATTAACACGCCGGGCATGATGGGATGGCCGGGAAAATGGCCCTGAAAAAACTCTTCGTTCCCGGTCACATTCTTAACGCCCACAATCCGTTTGCCGGGCTCGAATTCAACAATTCGATCCACAAAAAGGAACGGATAGCGGTGGGGCAGAATGCGCTGCACGGCTTGAAAGTCGAAAACCACCCCTTTTTGCGGCATGTGCTGGTAGCGCCGTTTCAGCTGCTGGTTCTTATAGTAATGGCGCAATTTGCGCGCAAATTCGATGTTGCTCTGATGGCCGGGTCGGGCGGCCAGGATCTGGCCCAAAATAGGTGCACCCACCAGGTACAGATCCCCCAGCAAATCCAGCAGCTTGTGCCGGGCCGGTTCGTTCTTAAAACGTAGGGGACGATTGTTCAAAATCCCATTTTCGCCGACAGAGATGTCTTCCTTAATTCCAAGGGTCTGGCAGATGGCCGCTTTGTTAATCTCCTCCAGCGGCTTGTCGCAAATGACGATGGCATTTTCCAGATTACCTCCCCGAATCAGGCCCTGGTCGATAAGCATTTCCACCTCGTGAAGAAAGCAAAAGGTGCGCGCCGGGGCAAATTCGGTAATGAATTCCTTTTCCAGGGAAAATAAGCCCGAATGCTGGCTACCTAGGGCTGGATTTTTGTAATCGATCATTACGGTGATTCGAAAATCGTTAAGAGGTAAGGCGACGATATCGATACCACGCGCCTCGTCGTGGTAGGCCAGCGTGTCCTCGATGACCAGAAAATTTTTCGGTGCTTTTTGGGGCTGCAAACCCGCTTCCAGAAGCACATTGACAAAAGGCATGGCGCTACCATCGCCCACCGGGGGTTCGGGTGCGGAGAGCTCCACGCGCACATTGTCGATCTGCAGGCCGGCCAGCGCGGCCATTACATGCTCCACGGTGTAAATCATCACCCCGTCTTTCTGCAAATTGGTGCCCCGCAGGCTGTCGATGGAATCGTCTCGAACAACGAAATCCACCAGCGCCGGTACTTCCGGCTGACCCTCCAGATCGGTGCGCACAAAGACGATCCCGGCATTTTCCGGCGCAGGCCGAAAAGTGATGGTGGCCTGTTTACCGGTGTGTAGCCCAATGCCGGTGTAAGAAGACGGTTTTTGAATGGTGTGTTGCTTTTGCTTCATGCCATCGCTTTCCTTATTCACTTAATCGTGATGTTGTCCACTCCGGGAAGAAAATTTCGTTTTCTTAATAATTTTAGTTGGCCAATGGAAAAGAAAGGCCGGTCATTTTCTTTTTTCCTCCGCTTTCAGAGCAGCCAGCTCCCGCTCCAGCTGCCGAATCCGTTTGATCAACCCAGGCAGGCTGCGTAGCGCTGCCTCCATCCGTTTGGCTTGCATGATGGGTCGGGCCGGCACGCCAAATACGGTCTGGCCCTCGGCCACATCCTTGGTAATGCCGGATTTTGCCCCCACCACCACCCGATCCTCAATCTTGATGTGTCCGGCCGCGCCCACCTGGCCGCCCAGAACCACCTCCCGCCCAATCTCAACACTGCCGGAGATGCCCGTCTGTGCCGCCATAACGGTGTGGGCCCCTACCCGGACGTTGTGGGCCAGATGGACCAGATTGTCCAGCTTCACTCCCCTGCCGATCCGCGTCTCTCCCAGCGCCGCACGATCGATGGTGGCATTGGCGCCGATTTCCACATCATCTTCGATCACAACCGTTCCGATCTGGGGTATTTTATGGTACGCGCCGTGGTAGCGGGCATACCCGAATCCGTCGCTGCCAATCACCGCCCCGCTGTGAATAATGACCCGGTTGCCGATGGTGCAGCCTTCGCGCACCACCACCAGCGGGTGGAGCAGGCAGTCCTCGCCAATCGAGCTGCCGTCCATCACCACACACCCGGGTAAAATACGGGTGTTTTTGCCCACGGCCACATTCCGCCCCAGGTACACGTGCGCCCCCACGGCTACCCCTTCGCCAAGGTGAACTCCCTCCGCCAGAACCGCCGAGGGATGCACGCCGGGGTCGATTCGCCGGGGTTCGGGATAGAGCAAACACACCGTTTGCCGATAGGCAAAATAAGCATCGTCCACACGGATGTATGGGAGGGGAGGCTCGCCTTCGGTGCGCGAATCGATAATCACCGCCGAGGCCCGGGTGGTCCTCAAATAGGCAGCATAGCGTGGATTGGCCAAAAAGGTAATCTGGCCCGGACGTGCACAGTAAATTTCGGCCACGCCGGTGATCCACGCCTCCGGGTCGCCGCATAACTGCCCCTTTAAATACTCAGCCAGCTCACCCAACCGGATGCTCGGCTGTTTTTCATTGCAGCCCACATTCACCTCCGAGAAGCTCCACGGTACTCCTCACCGGAACGGCGGCTATCCCCTGTCCCCCCTGCGGCAAGGCTGGCCACCCAATACAAGAAAGGCTGAAATGCTGGCACATTTCAGCCCCGTTCCCCTTGTGAGGGCGGTGGATTTAATTGGATTTATTCAACTCTTCCAGAATGCGATCGGTGATATCGTATTCGGGCTTCGCGTACAGCACCACCCCCTGGGCCACATCCAGGATCAGGTCGTAGCCTTCCTGCTCGCCCACCCGGCGGATCACTTGCTGAATTTTGTCGTAAAGTGGCTGGGTAAGGTCCAGATTTTTCTTGTAGAACTCGCCCTGAGGCCCCAGCTTTTCGTAACGGTATTGCTCAATCTGGGAAGCCAATTGCTGCAGTTCCCGTTCCTTCTCGGCCTTTTTCTCCGGGCTCAACAATAAGCTCTGGCTTTCCAGTTCCTTGTTCAATTCATCGTACTTTTTCAACAACTGATTAAACTCGGCCTCGTAACCGGCACGAATTTCATCTAATTTTTTCTGTACCGCCTGGGCTTCGGGATATTCGTTCAAGATGCGCTGAGAATCCACATAGCGGATTTTGACCTGAGCCCAGCTGTTTTGCATACTCAGCAACAGCGCAGCAGCTACTACAGTTAGTACCGTGAATGTTTTGTTCACTTCTTTCCTCCTTGGCGTTGGTTTTAGTGCCACAGATCAATTAACCTTGAATTTGTTATTCGACTAAAAGAGATGCCATTAGAACCGACCGTACTGGAAGTGAACCTTCCACTGGCCTTTGCGAAAACCGAGCGGATCCACATGATCGTACCCGTAACCAAAATCGACACCGATGAGCCCAATCATGGGCATGAACAGTCGAATGCCAAACCCTGCCGATCGCTTCAAGTCCAGCAGAGCAGTTTCCGCAAAATCCTCCCACACATTGCCGGCTTCGGCAAAGAACAGACCAAAGATGGTGGGATTAGGAGAGATGGGGAAGCGCAACTCGGTGGTAAACTTCATCATGGCACGGCCGCCCAATGGACTGCCATTGCGGGTGAGTGGTCCAACCGTGCCATCGTCGTATCCACGTAATCCTTCCGAAAAACCAAGGCCTGAGCCACCCATGTAAAACAGCGCACCGGGATTAATGTAGAAGCCCTTATGAAATCCGTGGATGGTTCCGATTTTGTTGTGGGTATAGAGCACAAACCCATATTTCAAAGGCATGTACCAGTCCACGGTTAAAATGTTTTTGATGTAATCCTCGTCGCCCTGCAGGGGCCCGCCGGAAATTTCGGTCAGCAGGGACACCACTGAACCATAGGTAGGAAACTCTGGCCGGTTTCGACTGTCGCGCTGGATGATCTGAGTCAGGCTGATCTGGGTGGTGTTTCGGTTCAGGAAGACAAACCGGTTCAGCAATTCCGGATTGCGGACATTAAAAATCCGGGTGTCGGAGACGCGAAAGATCCAATCGCCGCGGAAAAAGTTATCCGGCCAACGGAAACGGCGGCCCAACTGAATGGACCCACCCCGCTCTTTACGATCCCAGGGATAAAAGCCACCCCCGGAACGGGTATTAAAGAGGGAAAACCCAAACAGGGTAGGGGTACCGAACATCCAGGGTTCGGTAAAACTAAGCGAAATCGAGCGGAAGAAACGCCCAAAGTTCCAATCGAAGGCCAGCCGCTGGCCGTCACCACCGGAGAGTGGATGGGAAAGCGAAAAGTTGTTCAAAGCAAAGCCAATGCTGCCGATCAATCCGTCCCGCTGGCTGAAGCCCGCACTCATGTTGGCGGTGTCGGTGGACTTTTCCTCGACCTTAATATTCAGATTGACGTGCTTGTCGTCGTTGGGAATCATTTTGACATCGGGCACCACATTGGCAAAGTAATTCAAAATCCAAACATCGCGTACACTCCGTTCCAGCAATGCGCGGTTGAAGGTGTCTCCCGGATACAGCTTCAACTCCCGGCGAATGACCTTTTCGTTGGTTTTCGTATTGCCGGAAATGTTGATTTCCTTAATGCGAACCACATCCCCTTCGATGATGCGCAGGTGGATGTTGATGGTGTCCTCGCCTACCGGAATTTCGCGCGGTTGAAGATTGGCAAAAAGATAGCCATTGTTGAAGTACAGGTTTTGGATGTTCTCGCGAATGCTCTTCTCGTAATCTTCCTGGTTGTACACATCGCCCTTCTTAAATAGCAACTGCTCTCGCAGCTGGTCGTCGGTAAACACCGTGTTGCCCTCAAAGGTCACGTCCCCGAAGTAGTAGCGCCGGCCTTCATCTAAATAAATATCAATAAACAAGCGCTGCTTATCTTCGCTGTAGTAAATGGAATCGCGTTCGATCTCGGCATCGCGGAACCCCAGTTTGCGGCACATGGCCAGCAGATTTTTCAGATCGTTTTCGTATTTTTTGCGGTCAAAATCCCCACCTCGCCACCAGCGCTTCTCTTTGGTCTTCTTAAAGGCTTTTTTCAACTTTTTCGGATCGAGCTGCTTGGTCCCCAGAATCCGAATGCGTTTGATCTGAACCTTTTTCCCCTCATTAATCTTTACCGTGGTCACCACTTTGCGTCCATCCGGACTCATGGTGGTGTCGAACTCAACCGTTGCCAGCAAAAAACCTTCTTCCCGATACTTGCGAATTAAATTTTTCCAGGCTTTGTACTGCTTAAAGGGGGTGTAAATCATGCCCCGGTAGAAGTTCAACTCCTTATCCACATCTTTGAGCTTCAGCTTTTTATTCCCTTCCACCTGGTAATCCTTCAGCCGGGGGAATTCCTTGACCTGAATCACCAGGTCCAGCCCCTGAGGGGTTTGCTTTTCCACCAGGATGGCAATATCAGAGAACAGGCGCAGTTTCCACAGATTCCGAATGGCCCTCTGAATCTGATCCGCCGTAACCGTGCCCCCCACCTGCAGCCCGGAGTTGGTGACAATGAGGGCCGAATCAGCCTCGATGTTGCCCTTTACGCGTAATTGATGAATGGTAATCTGGGTGGCCTGGGCACTGAGAAGAACGGGAACAAGAAGCAAAAAAATTGAGAGCCGAATGACTGCTTTCATCGGAGACAACACCATGCGCATTTTCTCTGCTTTAGTGTTTATTAAACCAAAAAAATTATCAATGTACTCAGGCAGAAACAAACGAAAAACCGAATGGTTCACTCTATCCGGGCTCGCTCGTTTAAAACGTGAACGAGTGCCGCACCCGAATCCGGAAATCATGGAGCTGACTCCGGTTGTACAATTGCGTTCGCAACTGATATTTTTCAAACTCCAGGTCGAGTAAAATGTTGCTCAGCAGGCGATACTCCAGTCCCAGGCGATGGTTCAAGCCAAGCCGGGCCTCGTCGTAAAAGGACACCAGCCGGCCGGTATAGGTTAAGTAAATATTTCTGGCCAGATATTTGCCCAGGGTAACCTCCGAGCTTTGAAGTAGTAGTAACGCCGGATTAAAATTATTGTTCTGAGCCTGCTGAAAAAGTAGAGGATTTTTTAGCAATCGGGCCCGGTCCGGGAAGGTGAGGTAGTAGAAATTGGAGGCAATGTTGGAGCGGAAACGCACGTAATCCAGACCCAGCTCCCTTTCCAGACGCCTCTCCAAAGGGCGCATCAACGGGCGAAAGAGCAGGTTTTCGGTCATGCTCAACCCCACTTCTTCCGCCTTGCTCCGAATGGAAGCCAGATCTTCCAGATCGTAACCAAGGTAAGCCAGCACCTGCTCCTGGGTTTCGCCGATGTTGGGATCGCTGCTCACCAGCTTAAATCGAAAATCTTCCCAGCGGCCCCGGCTTACTTCCTGATGGGTTTCCGGATCCATGGCGTACAATACCAGATAAATGTCCTTGGGCACCCCACTGGTATCCCGCACAGTGGTGTAAGCGCGTCCCCACACCTCCGGATACAATTCGAACCGGTTGAAATTGGCACCGAAATTGTCCACCCGGAAGTTTACATCCAGGTACTCCACCCGGCCACGTGTGGAGGAAACCGATCCGGCGATCCGAAAGGTTTCGTCAGATAACCGTCCGGTAAATTCCACTCCGGGAGAGGTGTTGTCGATATTCAGATCCAGATAGACCTTGCCCACGTAGGCCGGAATGCTCACAAAATAACGATTGCTGTTTCCCGGGACGGCCAGCACATCCCAATTCACCCCCAGCAGATATTCCACAACCTTGTTTTCGGTCTCCCAGTTCTGCGATTCCTTGCCTTCCTTCCGGCCGTAGAATTCGTCCTCCATTCCCAGGAAGGGAAAAGTGACCCGGCAATCGTAGAGGGTAACTTTACCCCGAACGGTAGGGGTTTCCAGTGGGCCGGCAAAGTAAAATTTTTCCCCCTCTTTTTTACCCGAGGCCGCAAAATAGCCGATGTCGTCGGGATGCATCAAACCGGGGATGGAGAGAGGAATCCCCCTGGGATCGGTTTCCAGCACCAGAACGCCCAGGTTCAGGCCAAGAAAATCCAGGGCCACCGGCTTGAGTTCGTTGCCTTCCACGCTCGCCACCGGCAGATTGTAAATGCGGGCATGCCGGCCGTTCAAATCGCCTTCCAGCGTTTCGATGTTAATAAATCGACTGCCCGGGGCCAGTTCCGCCCGCAGCGTAAGATTTTTCACTGGTGGCAAAACGTTGCTGAACTTCATGGAACCGTTCTCGATGACCAGGGAAGCCTGTTCGATGACCGGGGCGCCTCGGGTCCCACCTACCTTGAGCTGCAGATGGCCCTCTGATCGGGGTGCCTGGAAAAAATCCACCAGTTTGGGTAATTCGGCCAACACATTTCCAGCCACCTCCAGGCCCAGATCCAGCAGCCCATCCTCTCCCAGGCCGATTCGCCCGCCGGCATCGATGGTGTATTCTTCCTGATTCCGGTAACGAAAGCGATCCACCTTTAATACGTGTTTCTGGAGCTCGAACAGGCTCGCCCCGGGAGGAATGGAATCCTGAAAGACCAGCTCTATATCGTCGAAGCGATTGCCTGAGAACTGGCCATCCCGGATGGTTAAATCCCCGTGCACCCGGGGCCTGGGCATCGGCCCCTCCACCTGCAACGAATAGGAGGCCGTGCCCTGAATCAGAGAGCGATCCCGAAACAGGGTCTCGGCCAGAAAATTGGATTCCAGCTGGCGCCCTTCCACCAAAAAGCTGATGAAATGATTGTCCAGATTGTAAGCCAAGCGGGCGTTGAAGACAGGCGCTTCGTTTAATTTTACCTGAAAGGTCTTCAGCTTCAGGATGCTGTTATTCAGTTCTCCCTGCAGGTGGGTGGTGTAATATCCGACCCGGTTCACAATAAAATCCCGGGCATCCAGAGCAAATTGAATCCTGGGTTGAACCGCGGTACCACCAATGGTAAGCTTGCCGGAAATCGTGCCCTCATCCAGCAGCTTGGACAACACTGGGAGGTTGGCCGTGTAGTTTGTAATCGAAAAAGGCATCAGCTCAAAATGACCACTGAACCGGCCGTCCTGCACGTCGCCAAACAACAGTTCGCCTCGGGCCAGATCAGGGAAATTCACCGCCACCTGAAGGGCCGAGGGCTGGAAGTTGAAGGTAGCCTCTCCTTTCAGGATTCTGGGCGCCGTGTTCACCTGCAGGGCAAAGCGAAGGTGAGGTTGCGTGGAAAAGCCCCGGCGAATGTTGGTGGAGAGGACCGCCAGCGGCCTCTCCCGGTTGCGAGAAAGCAAGTTGATTCTTCCCACCAGAGAATTGTACGGCCCGGACAGGTAAGCATCCAGATGGCACTGCCTGGCCAAGCGAGCCAGCAAACCATTGCTGGTGAACCGGGCCAGTGGAAAATCCTTGACGTCCAGAATTGTAAACACAGGATTGCTGAACAGCGCCTCCACCGCACCCGAAACCCTGTGGGTATCTCCCGGGGCGGTGGCATGCAGCGCAAAGGTGAGCCGTTCCTGCTCCAGGGTAAGGCGGCCGATTCCGCTGGTCAGCGTATCGGCATCACGGGCAAACCAGTATTGGGTAAAGCCGCGAAATGTTCGGGTCGCGGTGCTTCCACTCAATCGGGTGTGAATGCGTAGATCCGAACCATCCAGTCGATCCAGGATTCGAAACAGTTTGCTGGGCACATGCAGTTGGGAGGTAAGGTCGAAGGCCAGCCGATCCTCCTGCAAACTGATCCAGCCGGAGCCGCCAGTGGCCAGATCTCTGAAATCGGCCTGCAGGCGGTGGAATTCAAACCGCTTGCCCTCATAAGTAAAATGGGTCGATACGCTGTGGAAGGGGACAACCGCGTACAGGATTCGAGGTGAAGCGGCCTTCACCTCGATGGTCATATCGTTCAATGGCCCGCGAAACCAGGCACGGGCATGCACTACGCCGGAGCGGACATGCCGAAAAATGTCATGTGCTTTAACCAAATTCTGCGCAGGGTAGTGGTCCAGTTCTGCTTGCCACTCAACCCGGGGATGGGCGATGTCCAAAATGCGACCGGCAAAGCGGGCGGTCGCGCCTTCAACCTGTGCCTCCACAGGCTGGATGATCAGGTCCCTGTCCTTGAGCAACACCACTACCGAATCGGCCCGCACCAGATGATTGAAAAGTTCCAGCTGAAAATTGCGAATGCGAACCCCGCCACCAAAATGTAAGCGATCCAAGTCGCTCAAGCTGAGGTCAGCGGTAACCTGCCCACTTAGTTGGGCTCGCCTTAACCGGTAAAAGCCGTTGGAAAAGAAAGGCACTTTTTCGTCCAGGACACAATTATTCAGGTCTAAAACGGCCTGAAATTTTTGCCGGTCAAAGTCCAGAGTGCCGGTTAGGGTGATATCCGACTGGGCTGCATCCAAAAACTGACCGTGAAGATTCAGGCTGGCAGTCCGGCGGGACTGGGTGACCAATTCCCCCTGCAGGCCGGTAAGCAAAGCCCTTGTTTTTCCGTTGCGCCACTGCCAGAAAAGTTCACCACGACGGATTTGGATGCGATCGATACTGGCCAGTCTCTGAAAAACAAAAACAAATCGCTCCAGTGCTTCCGCAAAATTGGGTCGGTGTAGCGAGGCCGAATCGGGGCCCTGGAACAACACCAGCCGGGGATGCCGAAACTGAACGGAGCTCACCAACGACAGGGGAGAAAGGTGCCCGGCCAACAGTTTTAATGGGTTGATGCCAACCACAACTTCCTGTAACGAAAGGCTAAAGCGGCTGGAATCGTCCACCACAGAAAAGTGTTTAAAACGCAAGCCTTTCCAGGTCAGGCCGACGCGCTTCAGGCGAACCGACTGACCCACCGCCTGGCGAAATTCCGTTTCAATTGCCTGCCGCGCTTTCTCGCAAATCAGCGGATAGTAAAGGGAGGTAAAAAGAAAAGCAAAAACCGCCACTACCAGCGCAGGTACAATTATTTTAAATGCGGTTTTCATGAATTCATTAAGCGCCCTTATTTAGCCTTTTAAATTACGAAAAAAGGCCAAATTTTCCAATTTTTCTTACCTCATTAAAGGGGAGAAGTTCATCACCTGAGCAAATGCGTCACCGTGACCGGATGATAACCCCTTTGTAGCAATTCATCGATCAATTCCGGCAGCGCCTGCACCAGGCTATCGCCGGCCCGATCCGAACCCAGGTGCATGAGCACAATGGCCCCGCGAAGCCCACCACCATCACCATCCCTGCTCAGGATAGCCTTGCGGATCTGTACGGGGGTGCGGTAAAGGGGGGAGTTTTTGTCGGACACCCAGTCAAAGGTATCCAGACCGGGGGTCCAGTGTATGTGCTGGTAACCAAGTTCTGCCGCCCAGCGTAGGATGGTGTCGTTGAATTCGCCGTACGGTGCCCGCCAGTAGCGTGCCAGATGCCGGCCGGTGAGCTGGTAGAAAAGGCTGTCGGTCTTCTGCAATTGGTCTTGCAGAAACTCCCGGGTTACTCCCGGGCGCAGGTCCTGGCGCTTATTCTGGGCAAAGGTGGTCAGGTGGGGGTGGCTGTAGGTGTGATTGGCCACCTCATGGCCGTCTGCCACCATTTCTTTAACTAGGTGAGGATAGCGTTCAATAAAGCGGCCGGTTAGGAACATGGTGGCATGGATACCTCGAGCGCGCAGGATGGCCAGAATCTGCTCGGCTACGTTGCCGTTGCCACCACCGTCGAAGGTGAGGGCCAACTTTTTGCTTTTGGCCGCCACCCGATCGATGGAACGCACCGGGACTGCCGGCACCGGCTTGCGGTACAGCAGTACCAGGTGTTTGCCGGTCACCACGTGGTACGCTGAATCAAAAACCACCAGCTCAAACCGGTTGGGGCCAGGAACCAGTTTGAGATGGAGGTCCAGCAGGCCAGCTCCGTTGCTGATCTTGCTGAACAAAGGTTGACCGTTGCGCCACACGTTTATTAGGGCATGGGCCGGTACCTGCAGGCGCAACAAATACCGATCCCTGCTTACGCTAAGAGTTGGCGGTGCCTTTGTCCTTCTGGCAGCGGCGTCCTGCAACGCCGGAGGGCCGACAGGAGCCACAGGCCTGCTCGTCTCCCTACCGGGACCCGCTTTCGGTTCCGAGAGCTTTTCCAGTCGAAACCCAATAACCAGCAAAACCACCGTCAGCCCAATATTCCAGGCCAGCAGGGCATAGCGCCGGTAGGATGAAATTTTGCTCATCCCCTGGCCAATTAAGTACTGATAAAAACATTTCCGGGAGCAAAAGTAGTGATGAGCCAACGTCTGCCGGCACTCCGAGCAAATGAAACGCTTGCACTGAAAGCAGCGAAAGTGGGCCAGGGTTTCTGGATGGCGGTAACAAAACCGTATTTCCATGTGCAGGCAATTCCTTCTTGTCGGGACCAGGGGGTTAGCCAAGTGCTCCTGGCCCAAGTCCGGTAATCAATTGTTGCTGCCGGCTCCAGCAATGGTTGGGTATTGCTGACGATAGTAGGCCCGAAAGGATTCTTGCTTTTCCTTGATCCCGCGCCACCAGGCTTCGTTTTGCACGTACCAGTCGATGGTTTCGGCCAGTGCTTGTTCAAACGGATGGCGAGGATGCCAGCCCAGCTTGCGAATCTTCTCCCAGTTCACCGAATAGCGTCGGTCGTGGCCCGGCCGATCGGGTACCGGTTTAATCAACGAATGAGGTTTGCCCAGATGATCCAAAATCATCCGCGTAATGGCAATGTTCTCCATTTCGTTTCCCGCCCCGATATTGTAAACCTCACCCGGCTCACCTTTGTGCAACACCAGATCGATGGCCTCGCAATGATCCAGCACGTACAACCAGTCCCGCACATTTTTGCCGTCCCCATAAAGGGGCAAGGGCTGATCCTCTAACGCATTGGTAATAAACAGCGGTATCAGCTTTTCGGGATATTGATAGGGCCCAAAATTGTTGGAGCTGCGGGTAATGATCACCGGTAGCCCGTAGGTTCGGAAATAGGAGCGGGCCAGTAAATCCCCACTGGCTTTGCTGGCGGCATAGGGGCTGTTGGGCTGCAGAGGGCTCTCTTCACTGAAGCTACCCTCCTCGATGGAGCCATACACCTCGTCGGTGGAAATCTGGATGTAGCGCTCGATCCGGTACTTGCGGGCTGCCTCCAGGAGGGTGAACGTACCAACCACATCGGTCTGAATAAATGAACCGGCGGAA
>RFHE01000100.1 GCA_003696445.1 Calditrichota bacterium
GGCGGCCAATTTTGGGCTGGGCGAAGTTTACAAAATGCGAGGCAACAAACAGCTGGCCATTTCCTATTACGAGAAGGCCAGCCGGGATCGGAGCTGGAAGCAAGCCGCCCTCTACGAAATTGACCTGTTGAAAAACGCCGATAAATACACCAATTGAACATTAATTAAAGGAGGTGCAATCGCTACATGATTCACGTCAAAGTCCGCAACAACGAATCCTTCGAAAAGGCACTGAAACGGTTTACCAAGGCCTGTGAAAAATCCGGCCTGATGGCTGAGATAAAAAAGCACCAGCGCTACGAAAAACCCAGCGAACGCCGCAAACGGCGGGAAAATGCCGCCCGGCGCAAAATTCGTAAACTGATGGCCGAACAACGCTAACACCTTTGTAGGTAACCATGGCTACCACCCTCGAAGCCCGTTTACTGGAGGACATGAAAGCCGCCATGAAAAGCGGCGACAAGCTTCGTCTGGAAACCATCCGCGGTCTGCGCTCGCAATTAAAAAATAAGCAGATCGAAAAGGGTGCCGAGCTGAGCGAAGACGAGGTCCTCCAGGTGCTTATGAGCGCTGTAAAGCGCCGGCGGGAAGCCATTGAACAATATCGCGCCGGCGGTCGAGAGGATCTGGTAGAAAAAGAATCCAGAGAGCTGGAAATTATTCAATCCTATTTACCCCAGCCGTTAAGCCAGGAAGAGCTCAATCAAATCATCGAGGAAGCCATCCAGACGGCGCAGGCCAGCTCGCCCAGGGACATGGGCAAAGTGATGGGGCTGGTGATGCCCCGGGTCAAAGGGCGCGCGGAAGGCAAGCTGGTTCAACAATTGGTCAGAGAAAAATTAGCCGGCGCGTAGCGCATGAGTCATGTGGACCTTCTGATCCTTCTCTTCCTGGCTTATTTTGCCATCCGCGGGTTGTTGAACGGCTTTTTCAAAGAAATTTTTCGCATCATCGGTTTTCTGGGCGGCATCCTCCTCGCCTTTACCGCAACCCCCACCCTGTCCACCATTCTGCAAGGCTTTCTGAGAAACGTCCCGGCAATTGTGGTGTCCATCGCTGCGTTTTTAATGCTATTCGCTCTGGTCATCACGGTCAGCAAAATACTGGCCAGTTTACTTTCAGAATTGTTGAAAAAAATCCACCTGGGCTGGCTGAATCGCCTGATGGGATTGCTGCTGGGCATGGGCCGAGGGGCACTGATTCTCGGGCTCATTTTCATCGCCCTTTCGTTTTTGCCGTTTCCTCAACTGTCCAGTTCGCTTCGCCAGCAGAGCCGCTTTTACCAGCCCCTGCAATCCCTGGTTCCTCTGGCCTACGACCTGGTCGCCTCGGCAGTCCCGGGTTCCGGCCGGTTCGAGAATCGGCTCATGGAAATTCTTGACGAAAGCAAGGTCAAAATCACTCAGGAAGCATTGAAGTATTTTCTCTATGGAAAACCAGACTCCTCAGCCACTCAGTAATACCTCCAGTGAGCAGCTGGAGCTGGCCCGCGTGCTGGCTCAGGTCGGCCAGTTCACCCGAACCCCTTACGGGTCCGAAAAGATCGCCCAGCTGAAATTCTCCAGTGAACGGGCCCAGGTTGAACAATGGCTCGATGAAGTGGCCGAAATGCAGGGGCTTCTGGAAAGCGAAGACTTTATTCCGCTTTACGAGGTCCCCGACGTGCGACCGCACCTGGAAGCCATTCGCCCGGAGAATGCGTTTCTGGAACCCCGGCAGTTGCTGGACATCCGGCAGAATCTGGAAATGTTCAGCGAATTGAAGCGATTTTTGAACCGGCTGGATGAAAACACCTCCCGCCTGCGCAAATACAGCGAGCACCTGCACACCCATCGCCATCTTTCCCATCAGATTGAAAAGACCATCGAGTCCAGTGCGGACGTGCGGGACGACGCCAGTCCGGAGCTGCGTAAAATTCGCCGGCAGATCGGCGGACTGGAAGCCCAGTTGCGGCGCCTGCTCCAAAAACTGCAGAAACGCTACGCCGAATATGCCCAGGAGGACATCGTTACCCTGCGCGATGGGCGGATGGTGCTGGGCATTAAGCACCAGTGGATCAATCGGGTTAACGGCATTGTGCACGGCACGTCCGCTACCGGGGCCACCGTGTTTATTGAACCCATGGAAACCCTTCCCCTCAGCAACCAGATTCAGGGCCTCCGCATCGAAGAGCGCAGCGAAATCATCCGGATTCTGCGCTTTCTGACCGACCTTGTCCGGCAGGTTCGGGAAGACCTCTGGTACGGCATCGACCTGGTGGGGACGCTGGATTCCATTTACGCCCGTGCCCGTTACGCCGGGGAGATTCAGGCCAGTCGCCCGAAACTGGCCCCCTCCAGGGTTCTGCGCCTGAAAGAGGCCCGCCATCCCCTGCTGATCAGCAAAGTAGGGCGGGAAAAGGTTACCCCCCTGGAGGTGACCCTGGGCGATGGCTTTACCACCCTGGTGGTTACCGGGCCCAATGCCGGGGGGAAAACCGTGGCCCTGAAAACAATCGGCCTGCTTGCCCTGATGGTACAGCATGGCCTGCTGGTGCCCGCTCATCCGGACAGTGAGTTTCCCCTCTACAGCGAAGTGCTCACCGACATCGGCGATCGCCAATCCCTGGAGCAGGACCTGAGCACGTTTTCGGCGCACATTGTCCGCCTGCGGGACATTCTGGCCGCGGCAACGGCCAGCAGCCTGGTGTTGTTGGACGAGGTGGGCACCGGCACCGATCCCAAAGAGGGGGCAGCGCTGGCAATGGCCATCCTCCATGCGCTGACCCGCCAGCAGGTGCCCACTGTGGCCACCACCCATCACGGGGAATTGAAGGCCTTTGCTCACCTGGAACCCGGGATGGAAAATGCCTCGATGGAATTTGATCTGCACAGTTTGCAACCTACCTATCGGCTCCGGATGGGTATTCCCGGCAGCAGTTACGCCTTCGAAATTGCCCGGCGTTATGGGCTGCCGGAAGCCGTGATTGAGCAGGCTCGCGCTTACCTGGGCGAAGAGGCTCAGGCGCTGGAGAAATTGACCCTGCAGCTGGAAAAACAGATCCAGCAGCTGGAACAACAACGTCGGGAATTAAGCATCAAGCTCTCCGAAGCCGAAGCCAATCGCAAGCTGTATCTGGAACGGCTGGAGGCACTGAAACGGGAAAAGCAGGCGCGGCGGCGGCAGGCCGCCGAAGAGGCCGCCCAGCTGGTGCAGGAAGCCAGAGCTCAGATTGAACACCTGGTGGCCGACATCCGGCAGAGCCAGGCCAGCTCCCAGGCCATTAAAAAAGCCCACAAAGCCCTCCAGCATCTGGAAAGGACCGCCCGGGAGGTCCTGCAAGAAACCGCACCGCCGGCAACCCCAAAACCGCCGGCTGAACCCCGGGTGGGCGATACCGTTTGGATCGAAGGCCTCAACAATTTTGGTGAATTGCTCAGCCTGCCCGATGAAAAAGGCAAAGCGCTGGTTCTGGTGGGCAATGTAAAACTGAATGTGGATGCCGAGAAGATTCGACTAACCTCACCAGACAAACCCCCAGGATCAGCCCCCACCCCAACCCGGCGAAGAGTTCAGGTAGATGAGTTGGATGCCGGCGTGCTTCCCGAAGTGGACGTGCGGGGGCTGGACAGCGAAACGGCTCTCGAGGCGGTAGATCAGTTCCTGGACAGAGCCCTCCAGCAGGGCTGGAAAGAGGTGCGCATTATTCACGGCAAAGGGACCGGTACCCTTCGGCGAAGAATCCACCAATTCCTCACCGGCGACAAACGGGTGGCCGCCAAACGGCTTGGAAAATGGGGGGAAGGCGACACCGGCGTCACCGTGGTGACCCTGTCCGAGTGAACAGGGTTACTGTTTCGTCGAAAGTTCCGAAGCGGATTCCATCTGCGCCAGGGCCTGCCCTACCTGGCTTACCGGTGCCTTGGGCAACCGAACAATAAAACTGGAGCCGCTTCCCGGTTGACTCTCTACCTCAATCGCACCCTTCAGCGTGCGAACAATTTCCCGGGCAAGCGCCAAACCGATCCCCATCCCTCCCCCCATAAACTCTTCGGTGGAACTCTTGTGATTGTTGGTATCCTGAACCTCGTAGAATTCTTTAAAAATTAGGTCCTGTTTTTCCACAGGAATACCGATGCCGGTGTCTCGGACCCGAATGACCACCCAGTCCGGCAATTCCCACATAACCAACTCCACTGTCCCCTCGTCCGGGGTGAACTTGAGCGCATTGTGGAGCAATTCCTTCAGTAAAACCGCCACTGCCTTGTGCGGGATTCGAATCACCAGATTTTCCGGCCTGAACTCCATTTTGAATTCGATGCCTCTATGGCGAAACAATCTGGCCATCGATTCACCCACCGAGCGGCCCAGCGCCATCACGTTGGTCTGTTCCGCCGGGCCCAGCCAGCCCCCTTCATTGAGCAGGGAAAGCATGTGCATCCGTTCGGCTGTACTTTGTAAATCCTTAACCGTGTTGTTCAAAATCTGAAAAATTTCCAGGACCTCAGGATCTCGCGAATTTAGAACCATTTCCAGAATCTCCAGATACCCTTTAATAATGGTAAGCGGCGTACGGATTTCGTGATTGGTGATGGCCAGAAACTTGCTTTTTAATTCGTTCAGTTCACGGAGCTGGGCATTGATTTCCCGCAGCTCCGCGTTTTCAGCCCGCGAACAAATCTCCCGATAACATTTCTGAATGGTAAACTTCACCTGGTCGAAATTGACCGGTTTGAGGATAAAGTCGTACGCCCCTAGCTTCATCGCTTCGATGGCTAATTCAATGGTAGCATAGCCAGTTACCACCAAAACCTCAATAAAAGGCCACTCGTCTTTTAGCTTCTGGAGAAGCATCATGCCGTCCATTTCCGGCATATTTAAATCCGTGATCACCATGTGGTAAGGAACGGTTCTGCACTTTTCCAGAGCTATTTTGCCGTTGGCGGCGACATCCACTTGATAACCCCACAATTCCAGTGATTGCTGAAATACAGTTCGGATCATCTCTTCGTCATCAACCACCAGGATCTGAATGTCTTTCGGTAACAGCATAGGTATCAGCACCCCGGTATTTTAATTGTTTTTTCCTGAGTTGTTTTTTGAGAAGCGTGGGTAGGAATTAACGGGAGCGTCCGGGCCTTTTCCATCCCGGAGGTTCGGCAGGGCAAAAAAGTATGGGCCGACGCTTGTTTTTGCCACACAAACCTCAGCAGTCGGCCCTTTGCAGAAAGTGCCCTACCCAACCTCTGTCGTCTTTCCCTTCTGGACATCCCTATCCACTCCTCTCAGTACAATCCCTGTAAGACCAACTTTTCTTATGCAAATGCAATGCCTAAAAAAGCAGCACAAGGGTTTACCTTGTACAACCTATTGTTTTTTCAAGTAATAAAAGCTTGGTGCTGGGACTGCTCGGGGTTGGTTCATCCAAGTTGTTGTTGCTGAAATCGACAGTCTTTTGAAGGTAAATGCAACGTTTTCCGCGTACACGGGCAGTGGAGGGAGGTTGGCTTTCACTTGCGCAATTCCGGGGTGACTTCTACAGCAGGGGGTTTTGACACATTGCCAGGTAAGGGCTTGATTTCGGCTCGGGAAGAGCTCATTAAAATACCCAGGAAGCGCAACGATTCCGAATTTTCCAGAATAATCTTGATAATCACAGCAATGGGCACGGCTAGAAACATCCCGATAACGCCCCACAGCCATCCCCAGAAAATCAAAGAGAACAGAACGACCAGTGGGCTGAGGTTGACACTGCGCCCGATCACCCGGGGGTCTATCAGGTTACCAATCACAAATTGAATGGCGCTCAGGCATAAGGCAATCCAGAGCACGTAGATTAGGCTCTGAAATTGAATAAATGCCACTGCCAGCGGTAAAGCAGTAGCAATCACCGAACCGATGGAAGGAATAAAGTTGAGCAGAAAGGTGAGAATGCCCCAGATAAGGGCGAATTGCACATCGAACAGCACCAGCACCAGGGTCGCCAGCAGTCCGGTGGCCAGGCTGACGAATGTTTTGGCAATCAAATAGCGCTGCACCTGCTGGTGAATGTTGCTCAACATGGCGGAAATCTTTTTTGCCATTGGTGGAGCGAAAGCCCAGTGAACTTTCTGCATCAGGTGCCCGCGTCCCAGCAAAATAAACAGCAGGAACAGTAGAACAAGTACCGTATTGGAGAGAAAGTTGAGCAGCGAGCCCATGGTGGAAGAGATGATTTTGGCCACCGAGAAGCCTTTTAGGTCGGCCAGAATGCTGAACCGATCCCCCGCTTCTGTGCTTCGGAAAAACAACTCCGGAGGCACATTGAACAGTTGGGACAGGTGCCTCACCCAGGCATCGATGCGACTCTCATATTTGGGAAATTCGGCGGTAAAAGACTTGATGCTGGTGTAAACCAGCACACCGAATAAATTAAAAATCAAAAAGGTAAGCAAAACGGCCATGACGATGGCGACTGGGGAGGGAATCCGCCTTCGCTCAAAGAAGCGGATTAATGGGTCCAAAACGAAGGCCAGAAAAACGGCCAGGGCAAAGGGGAGCATGATCTCCCGTGCCTGGTAAAGCACAATCCCCAGGGCAATCGCGGTTAAAATCCCCAGCAGCGCAATAATAATCCGGTTCTCACGGAGCATGATCTCTCGGGTTGTTCGACTCATGGAGCCTGTTCTCCCGGCAATTTCAACAGCGCTTATTCATGGGCTTCCAGCCAATTTTTGCCCACCCCGATGTCCACCTTCAGCGGCACGCTGAGCCGAATGGCCCCTTCCATTTGCCGGCGCACCATATGCTGAATGCTTTCCAATTCTTCATCGGCCACCTCGAAGACCAGTTCGTCGTGAATCTGTAACACCATTTTGCTGCGTGCCTGCTCCCGCTTCAACCAGTGATGGATATTAATCATAGCCAGTTTGATCAGGTCCGCTGCACTGCCCTGAATGGTGGTATTGATGGCAATCCGCTCAGCGTTCTGGCGCACGGTGGCATTTTTGCTATCGATTTCGGGAATGTAGCGCCGCCGATTCAAAATGGTGGTGACGTACTTGTTCTTATAGGCGGTAGCCAACACGTGAGTAATGTAATCGTTCACTCTGGGGAATCGGGCAAAGTAATTAACAATGATTTGCTTGGCCTCCTCGGGGTCAATGCCCAAGCGGTTGGCCAGCCCGTAAGGCGAAATGCCGTAAATGATGCCGAAGTTAACTTCCTTGGCCTTGCGGCGGTGTTCCGGGGTGACCTCCTCTGGGGCCAGATTGAAGATGGCCGCTGCCGTGGAGGTGTGAATGTCCTCGCCGCGCTCAAATGCAGCCTTCAGGCCGGGATCGCCGGACAGGTGGGCCAGCATGCGCAGCTCGATCTGCGAATAATCGGCCGAGAGAATCCAGTCCCGCGGCGAGGCGGGAATAAACGCCCGGCGGATTTTACGCCCCAGTTCGGTACGAATGGGGATGTTCTGCAAATTGGGATCGCTGCTGGACAAACGGCCGGTTGCCGTCACCGTCTGGTTAAAGGAGGTGTGCAAGCGACCGGTCCGCCGGCTCACCAGCCGTGGCAGGGCATCCACGTAGGTGGATTTCAACTTCATTAGTTTGCGGTACTCCAGCAACTTGCCTACCAGCGGATGCTGACTGTATTTTTCCAACACGCTCTCCGAAGTGGAATACTGCCCAGTTTTGGTGCGCGAAGGCCGCCGGTTGCCCATTTCTTTGTGAATCTCCAGCTTATTGAACAGAATATTGCCCAGTTGTTGGGGTGAGTTGATGTTGAAGGCCTCTCCAGCCATGCGGTAAATTTCCCGCTCCAGCCGCTCCAGCTCCCCGGCCAGTTCTCTGGACATTTGTTCAAGAAAGGGCACATCCAGAGAGACCCCATTCTTTTCCATCTGCATCAACACTTCCACCAAGGGCATTTCAACCTGCTGGAACAGCCGGTACGTCTCGGTTTCCTTGAGCTTCTGTTCCAGAATCTCTTTCAACTGGTAAGTCACGTCCGCATCTTCACAGGCGTAACGGTAAATGCTCTCCGGACTGAGCTCGGCCATGCTTTTCTGGTTTTTGCCTCGCTTTCCGATCAGCTCCTCGATGGGGATCATGCGATAATTCAGGTAGGTGAGGCTTAACTTGTCCAGGCTATGCTGGCGGCTGCCGGGATTCATCAGATAATCGGCCACCATGGTGTCAAATTGAATCCCCTGGAGCTCGATGTCGTGCTGCCAGAGCATCAGGCCATCAAATTTAATGTTTTGACCGCCCTTTTTAATGGCCGGGTCTTCAAAAATAGGTTTTAGCGTTTCGACGACCCGTTCGGCGGTGAGCCCCTTTTCCGGGTAATGAAACGGCACATAATAGGCCTGATGAGGCTTCAGGGCAAAGGAAAGCCCGATGACTTCCGAATCGAAGATGTCCAGGCCGCTGGTTTCGGTGTCGAAAACAAAGAATTCCTGGCTGGCCAGCGCGGCGCGCAACCGCTCCAGCCCTTCCGGAGAATCGATCAAATGGTAATCGCGCTCCCGGGAATCGATGGTCTGAATGGGTTCCAGCGCCTGATCGGTAAATTCTGGGATGCGCTCCATCAGGCTGCGGAATTCCAGATGCTCGAAAATTTCCATCAGGCGCGCTGCATCGGCCGGCCTGGCCCTGAGCGATTCAATCGCAACATCGATGGGCACATTGGTATCGATGGTCACCAGCTTTCTGGACAGGTAAGCCTGCTCTTTGTGCTGAAGCAGGGTGTCCCTAAGCGCAGGCTTTTTGACCTGATCGATGTGGGCGTAAAGATTGTCCAGCGAACCGAACTGGTGAATCAGCTGCAGGGCGGTTTTCTCCCCCACTTTGGGCACGCCGGGCACGTTATCGCTTTTGTCCCCTACCAGGGCCAAAAAATCCACCACCTGCTCGGGTGTCAATCCATATTTTTCTTTCAATACCTGAACATCGATGATCTCCGGGTCTTTACCTGGCCGGATGGTGTACATCTTGACCAGCGGGGAGAGAAGCTGCATGAA
>RFHE01000101.1 GCA_003696445.1 Calditrichota bacterium
AAAACACCAGGCTCTCGGCAAGCAAGACCTCGCCGGGTTGCAAACCGAGCACCCGTGCCTTTACTTTTTTAAACCAGAGCCGCACGTTCAGGGTCTGATTCAGCGTCTGGTTAATATTCTGCACCAGCCGCTTCATGGCCTCGGTCATGGCCTTGGAGATCATGCGACCCACTACCGGATAGAGCGCATCCACCACGTCGTCCCGGGATTCTTCCACCTGCTTTTTGATGGCCTGGCCAATTACCGGTGCCAGTGCTTCGGCCATTTCCTCCTTGGAGTCGGCAATTTTCCGTTCCAGGAGATCGGCGATGACCGGCTCCAGGGTGGCCAGCAACTGTTCGCGGTCGGCAAGTTGCTTGCGCACTCGCGCCAGTTCCGCTTCCAGCTCGTGAATGCGGCGCTGGTCCTCATCCAACAGCAATTGCTTTAATTGGCTCAGGGGATCCTGTGACATGTCTGCCAGTGATTAGTCAGCCGATGCCGGGGAAGGGGGGTGATTCAACGAATCCAGAATGTCTTCCTTCTTTAATCGCAGGCCGATCTCAATCAACATGTTTCCCAGTTCCATGCGGTCGATCTTGTCATTGCTCAGAGCGTCCAATCTGCGTTGCACCTCCTCCCGCAAATCGCCCAGGGCCGCCCGAAGCCGCTGCTCGGTCTGCTCCAGAGCCTCGGCCGCTTCGGCAAAGCGGGCATCGCTGCGCTGGGACAGCTGTTTGAGCTGGGATTTTTGCTTCTCCAGCTCCAGTTCCAGGGCTTTTTTCAGTTGAATGATTTCCTTCTGCAGGGCATCGAAGCGGCGATCGATCTCCTGCGCCTGTTCGCCAAAAATAAGCTGGCGGATTTGTTCAATCCGATTGGACTGATCCGAATCGTGCTGCGCCAAGGGGGTAACCTCCTAAGTCTGTGCCATTGAAAATATGCCCTAAGGTACGGTGTAAATTAAAAATATGCAAACCGAACAAACATCGGGTTGAACCACCGGCCTGAGGTAGGACCAGGAGCATAGGGATGGCAAAAAACAAGGCAGGTATGGAAAATTGAAAATAAATAGTTGGCCACATTGTCCAATCCCGATACGGGCTGTCAAAAGAACAAAGACAGGGGTAAAGCTATGCAATCAACTGGTCTCGCTGGCCCAGGCAAAAAATAAAACTCACTCCAGCCTTTCTCTTCCCAGGATGGAGGTCAGGGGTAGGCAGCCAGGTAAGGTGTTGAAAAATAAAGGAACACAAAGTTTTTTGCTATGTTTTGGTCGTTTCACTTTTCGACAACCTCGATCTAAGTTCAAACTCGAAGAATAGCCTAAAAATAGATTCTGGTAATCTTGTTCAGGTTAACTCCTCTTGCCAATGGCATCCAAGCGGTCCAAAAATGGCAGGGTTTTAGCTTGGCCATCCTCACCTTCAGAAATACAATTTGGCAATACGTGCGCGGAAACAGTCTTTTTAACATTTAAGAAACTTTAGATTTAAATCCTTACAAAATGTTTGGGTACCAAATTTTTCACTTCTTTTTTGAAAAAATGTTATTTCGCTAAATTGCTTGAAAGCAGTTCCAGGAGAAATCACACAATTGATGACGGAGGTGGAGGCGATGGCGCGAGGCCATTGTGCGCAGCATTGGCGTGTATATGTTATCACCGATGTGATTCTTGCCAGAGGAAGGACCCATGAGGAAATTGCCCGGGAAGCCATTCGGGGTGGGGCGGACGTGATTCAACTTCGCGACAAGCAGGCCAGCAGCAGGGAATTGTACCAGGTGGCCCTTCGGCTTCGGCAGATGACCCGGGAGGCGGGTATCCCGCTGATTATCAACGACCGGGTTGGAATTGCCCTAGCCGTGGATGCCGACGGGGTCCATCTTGGGCCGGAGGATATGCCTGCCGATGTGGTAAGAAAGCTGCTCGGACCGAATCGCATTGTGGGGGTAACGGCCACCAACCTGGAGCAGGCCCTGCAGGCCCAGCAGGGTGGCGCGGATTATGTGGGGCTGGGCCCGATTTTTGAAAGTCGCGGCTTGGACCCGGATCCTACAAAGGCAACCGGCCTGGAACTGGTCCGCCAGGTGCGGCAGGCCCTCAACATTCCCATTGTGGCCATCGGAGGCGTCAGTCTCAATAACGTGGCTTCGGTGATTCAGGCCGGGGCCCAGACTGTGGCGGCCATCTCAGCCATTGTAACCGCTGCAGACATCGCCGAGCGCGTTCAGGAATTCGCACAGCACGTGCAATCGGCCATGACGAATTGCCAGCACCCATCGGGCGAGGGTTCCAGCTAACCGGACCCCATTTTTCAACCCCGGTCCACCGGGGAGGCCGAACCCCATCTATCCCTGCATGCGGCTGGCAGGCTAGTCCCCAGAACATCTGATGGCCGCCCCCCGCAACCCATCACCACACCTGACCCCTGATTTGATTGCTTAGGCCACAAAACGGTACCAATTCTGGTAGGTGTTTGCTGAACCCCACTTTGCAGCTTAATTTAGCCCGGTTTCTGAAATCACAAACCTACTGGGGGCTGCTTGCCATGCCTTGTTTTCC
>RFHE01000102.1 GCA_003696445.1 Calditrichota bacterium
CCCGGGGCCAGTTGGCACAGGTGTTTGCCGGACGCGGTCAGGATGTCGATCCGGGCCCCCGGGGGCAGATTTAAAAAAGCAATTTGCTGGACCTGGTCCGCCGGCCGTAAGGGATTGGGATAGACCAGAATGTCCGGCCCCTGTACCGCGCTCACCGATTGGCCGGACAGATTGAATGCGATGCTGGCGCTTCCCCCGTTGTCGCTCCAGAACCCACTGATAATGGCCAGCGGTACCGGATTGGGCAACGGCACATCGGGCAGCCGGTAATTAAAATTGGCCGGAAACTTCAGCAAGTCACTCTGGTCGCTGATCAGGCTGCCGGACCAGTGTTCGGCCTGGTCGTTCGGTTCCAGACGAAATACGGCGCTAAACCCCGGCTCCAGCACGGTGTGGACAATTAAAAAACTCAATGGGGGGAGCAAACTGCTGGTCAGCACACTGGGAGCATCCCTGGGAGGGATGCCTAGCTCCTGCACGTTCAGCGTCGGGTAATTCTCCGCTTCCGGGAAAAAGCGCCCAGGGATAGCCCGCGAACCCGAGAAGTACATCCAGACGGCCAGGCGCGTTAATTCTTCTTCCAGACTGGAGCCCTGCTGCTCCAGCTCCGTTTCCATGGCATGCACCGCTGGCTCTTGTTCTATCTGCTCCCAAATCTGCCGAAGAAAAACCGGGCCGTAAACTTCGCTCAACAGAATGTCGAACAACGAGCCCCCATAAAGGCGATTGCTGGTCAGGTTGCTGATTAAGGATCGGTCTGTGCGCCCGTAAATGGCCGGCAAATACTGATAATAGTCGTTCACCTCGTCGGCAACGAACTCTTCCATGAAGGTGGCCGAGCTTTCAATAAACCAGAGGTCCTGGAGCACCAGGTTAGCCGAGTCCTGACTAGTGTTCCAGATCCGGTAACCCAGTTGTAGGGCATGATTGAATTCATGCGCGGCGGTAACCGCCAGGGCCATGCTGTCCCGCTGGATGGGATCGCTCACCCGGTCGGGATACCACCAGACAAACCCAAAGTTTGAATTAACCTGAATAAAACTGCTGAAATTCAGGCCGGGCTTTCCGGGGATTTCTTCATCCAAGAAGGTGATGCCGTAGGTAGAGCCCAGCGGGGTGATTTGAACCGGATAGGGATCGCGCACGCCGCCGTCCGGTTCCGGGGGCGGGCGAAACCCGAGCGAATCGATTTCGACGGTCCAGGCGCGGTCGAACGCCAGCCCGGCCAGCTCGACAAAATCGGGAACCCCGTCGCCGTTCCGATCGTAATCTGGCACCTGCTGGGGATCGAACTGAATCTGAAAATGCCCGGAGGGACTGACGTAGAGCTCACTGCCGGCCTGTTCGGCCAGTTGACGGCTGCGGGCAAAATCGGCCAGGGCCTGGTCTCCGGCCTGCTGCCACTGCCGCCACACTTCCGGAAAACCGCATTTGTCCGGATTGGGTTCAGGGGAACGCCCCGGCGATTGAGCGCCGGCTAAGCCCGCTCCCACCAGAAGCCCCCACACCAACCATGTCGCTGCGTCCTTTAAAACCATCTGAGTTCGAATCGCTCCCGCATCGGCTGACTTCAGTGTTTGGCTTTAAACACCACCAGGATGGGCACACCCCGGAATCCCCAGTGTGCTCGGATCTGATTTTCCAGGAACCGCCGGTAAGCCGGGGCAATCAGTTCCGGATGATTGCCAAAAAAAGCAAAGACCGGTGGCGCCACCTGAACCTGGGTCACGTAATTCAGCTTGATCTCCTTCCCCCGAACTGCCGGCGGCGAGTTGTGCTGAATTATCGGCAACAGGACCCGATTGAGCTCGCTGGTCCGAATCTTCAGGTGGTTCTGGGCATCAACGTCCATGGCTAGGTCAATGACCCGGTAAAGGCGCTTCTTCTCCAGCACGGAGGTGAAAAGGATCGGGATGAATTTCAGGTTTCCCAGGCGTTCGGCCAGCGCTTTTTCCCAGCGGTGGTAGGTCTTCTCGTCTTTCTCCACCAGGTCCCACTTGTTCATGACCAGCACGGCCGGCTTGCGCGCCTCGATGGCGTCATTTAAAATGCGCAGATCCTGCCGGGTAATGCCCTCGCTGGCATCGGCGAAGACCAGCACCACATCGGCCCGCTGAATGCTTTTCAGCGTTCGCAGTTGACTGTAGAACAACAGGTTTTCCTTGACCCGGGCTTTTCGCTTTAGCCCGGCGGTGTCGATCAGGAGGAAGCGCTGTTTCTGGTACTTGAACAGGGTGTCCACCGGGTCGCGGGTGGTCCCGGGAATGGGGGTCACAATGGAGCGGGCCTGCCCCACCAGCGTGTTGACAAAGGAGGATTTGCCCACATTTTCCCGGCCGACAATGGCCAGCTTCAGGGCGGCTTCTTCCGGACGGTACTGCGGCTCCAGGCGATCGAACTGTTCAACCAGCCGGTCCAGCAAATCGCCCACCGCGCGCCCCTGAATGGCCGAAATGCCCATCGGCTCGCCCAGGCCCAGTTGATAAAAATCGAAGGCATCGGCCTCGGCCAGCTGGTTATCCACCTTGTTGACCGCCAGCAGCACCGGCTTCTCCCTTCGTTGCAAAATATGAGCAATCTCCAGGTCGATATCGGTACAACCGGTCTGGCGGTCCACCAGGAACAGAATGATATCGGCTTCATCGAGGGCAATTTCCACCTGCTCGCGGATGGCACGGTCCATTTCCGCCTCGGCCCGGGGCAAATATCCCCCGGTATCCACCAGCACGAACCCGTGCCCCGCCCAGTCGGTGCGGGCATAGTGCCGGTCTCGGGTAACCCCCGGCTGGTCGTCCACAATGGCATCCCGGCGGCGCAAAATGCGATTGAACAGGGTGGATTTGCCCACATTAGGCCGCCCCACAATTGCAACCACCGGAAGGCGAGCAGGCGCCTCCTGCGGCACAGTTATAACTCCTCTATTGATTCGCTTCTCCATGCACTCCTTTAGGCTCTGTGTAGATTTTCTTAAAACAAAAGCACTTGCACGGTCATTTTCAATTCAAAATTTTCTCCCCGGCTCATCCAGCCGGACCGGGCACAGCATGACCTTAAATTTAGCATTTGCCGGCAAATTTTGTTCATCCAATTGTTTTTTCGCCACACTGAACAAGCTTTTGGACAATTTAAAGTGCTTCCGGGGACAAATTGTTTCCACAGTAGGGGCTCGTCCTCCCGGCAACAGGGCGCTGACAGGACAAGCAGGGCCAGAGGGCAACTCAACTTTCTTCCACCCGAGCCCCCCTGCGTTGCGGTAAAAATCGCCTCCCAACCGGAACGAACCGCTCCTTCCCACCCCGTGGGGGCCAGGGACTTCATGCCCGGCGTTTAAGGATGGGACCGCCGACTGGGCCGGTTTCTCAAATGCAAACAGACAGGCACTGGATCGGCTCAGCCGGCAGGGCGCTTACCGTTGAAGGAGCGCATCCCTTTCCTTGTTCCATTGGACCCAATCCAGGGTAGCGTCCTTGGCCGGGTCGAAACTCGCTTTCTGGTAACTGCCATCCGGACGGACAATGATTTGCTGCTGGGCTTTGACGATTTCGAACCAGGTTTCCAGACTGACTTCCGTGGGTCCCTGCACCTGCGTTGGTGGTGCCACCTGACTGGGTTTTTGCAGGCGTTTGGGTCCCCCTCCCCCGCCCTGGGGCTGCCCGGGGCCGGCCTTCGCCGGACTCACCGCCACCTCTCCCTGGTACACGTACACCTCCGTGCTGGAATCGGGATTGGCATTCACACGATAGATGGTGCCCCTTACCGCAACCACCGCCGTGGGCGACTTAACCCGGAAGTAATCCTCTTTGGAGAAGATTTTCCGGATGTTGGACCACAAGCGGCCCAGGCTGAGCCCGCTTTCCACCCGGGTTCTTTTTTCGGAAATCTCTACTTGCTCCAGGGTGTAAATGGAATTCTCGTCCAAGCGAACCACGTGGCCGTTGAGAAAGGTAATCTCACAGCGACTTTCTTTTTTGGTTTCCACCTTGTCCCCGGGATAGACATCCATGTTGAAGGTGGCCATCAGGGGCCGATCCTGGCCTGGGCGAATGACAAAGACCCGATTTAAAGGGAAGGTGATTTTCCCCACCGGATCGACCACGCGCCCATTAAAAAAGAGCAGCAGGACAAGGGGTGTGAGAACAATCCAGGAGCGAATCGATTTCTGCATGTGCGCCTCCTCCAGCTCGCTTTTTGTTCCTTCAGTCACTCAGGCGGTATCGTGACGAACCATCACCTGTGCAGCAAACAAAAACGTCCCGATCGGCAAAAACCGCCCGGGACGAAAGTTAACAGGCAACCTTACAAACGGGAAGGCCGGTTTAAGAACGGGTGCACCTCACTTCACCCTCACCATGTCCCCAACGTTAAATCCGGTTCCAGAAACGATGACGGCTTTGGCCGCTTTCCCATTGGCCACGTCCTGAATCACTTTAATTTTGCCGATTAGCTGCTCTTCGCTCCCCAGGGAAAGGCCGGTGTCTGGATCGATCAACTCCTCGCCCTTACTGTAAACAGCGAATTCCATCCCCACCTGAACCCCGCCTTCGGAACCGGGCTTCATGTAAACCGTGCCATCGTTATTTACTTTGATGATCTTCCCCTGCCAGGGAATGTTTGCCATCGCCGCAGCGATATAGTCCACACATTTGTCGATGGCCTCTCGGGCCGCCTTGCCCAGAATGGTGCGATCCCAGGTTGTGGGATTGCCGAAATCGATGTCGGAGAAACGAACGCGGTCCAGGCTGGTGGAGCTGGCTTCGCCTTCGGCTTTTTCGGCCATCACAATTTCTCCAGTGCTGGTATTGACCAGGCGGATATCCACCACCGCCCGTGCTTTTCGCTTACTGACTTTTCCTCCAAAGCCCAGCTTACCGATGGCGCCCCCCAGCTTGGTATTTTTTTCGCCGAACTCGGACACACTGCCGGTAACCAGCAACTCTACACCCAGCAGTTGGCCGACTTTAGCGGCGCTCTGGGGAGTCACCAGACCACTCATTCCCAGGCTCTGCTCTTCCAGGACCCGCTGCAATTCTCCCCGCTCAACAACAATAAATTTGCCTGCCTTGACCAGCCTGGTCACCAGCATGTCCGCCAGGCCACGCCCGATGTTGTGTCCGTAACCGGCCTGGTCTTCAAAATCGATGACCGCAACCCGTTTTTTCAAACCTTTCAACGCCTGGGCGGAGCCCAGGCCGGACAGGATGAAGACCAGCAAAATAGCTAAAGCTTTGCGCATAAGGATCCCCTATGGCTTGGTGAGCAATCGGGCAATAATTGTATTTTGGGAGACCGAGACAATTTCTACCTGATAGGGTGTAAAATCCTTCAGTCCCAGCTCTTCGGCCACGCGAGCTGCATCGGTTGGTCCTTCCAGTTCCAGGAGGGCGGTGCCGCCGGCAAATTCGCGCTGCCTGACCCCCTGAATGCCCCGGACCAGAGATTTTAGCTGGTTTTTAAACCGGACCAAATCGTTAAAGGAAGGCACCTCCAGCAAGCGCAATTGCATGGTCGCCCCGCTGTACACATCCTGTTGCCATGCTTTCAGGATTTGATCCATTAACTCCCCGGCGGCGGCGCTGGCGGCCTTTTTCAGCGCCTGGGTGCCGCCAGCCAGTTCATCGATATGGGCCGCCACGGCCTGCTGGGCGGCCGTGGCAATTACCCGGCCATCGTCCGCGCGCACCGCCCTCAAGTTTACCATGGCCTGGCAGGAAACCAGGCCGGCCTGCTGAACCACCCGGGCGCCACCGCTGGATATTTTGGACACCGCTTTGCCAATCACCAGCACCTCGGCTCCACTGGAACGGGCAATTTGTTCGGCGGAGCGGTTGTCCCCTTCCAGCAGAGCGGTTGCCGCTTCGCGAGACAGGGCCTGCTTTACCACCTGAGCGTCCACCAGAGGAAACCCCCGGGCGGCCAACTCGCTCATCAACACGGTGGCAGTGGTGTTTAAATCCACATCGTAATACCAGTAATGGTGATGCATGTTGTGCTCGTCCACCAGCACCAGGAGCCGTGGCTTACCCTTACGTTCCATGAGCAATCCGATAGCCTCCAGCGAATTCCGCAAGTCGGCCGTTTTCACCACCGCCCGTATGGTGAGCTGAAGCAGTTGCGGGCTGGGTTTGCTGCGGCCGACCACCTGGTAGGTTTTAACGAACCCCCCGGTGCGGGTGTAAATGTTGTCCTCCAGTACCTGGTAGTTCTGCACCAGCACCTCGGATTCTACCATAGTCCCGATGACCTGCTGGAGGGCATTGCGCAGGGCATTGGCCAGGGCATCGTCCTCGGCTTTGGCTTCATCGCCGTTGAGGATGGCCCCCACTCCGGTTACCAGCACCTCGGTCTCGTCGCTGGGCTCCTGGCCGTTCATCCGGCCCGGTCCCCCGAGCACCAGGCTGAAAAGCAGAAGAAGAGAGAGAACAAAGGATTGTCTCGCAGCAGTAATTTTCATCTCCCACATGGTCGGCTCCTACAGTTGGCTTTTGAGCCGCCGAATCACATTGAGTGCCTCGGTGCCGGAAACCGGCGCTAGGGGGCGAAAGGTGCCGTCGTCGAAGCCGGGAATGATGTTGCGGCTAGAAACCACCATGACCGCGTTGAAAATGGGGCTGGTTCGGTTCACGTCGGCAAAGGGAGAGGTGGCGCCGAAAAAGCGCGTTTCCAGTCCGGGATCGTTCCAGTAGCGGACCAGAAACTTGACAATCAGTTGGGCGAACTCGGCCCGGGTAACTTCCTGATCGGGCCGGAAGGTGCCGTCCGGGTAAAGTTCCATCACGCCCTTCTCCAGCGCCTCCTCAATAAAGGAGCGGGCCCAATGGTCCTCGGGCACATCGGGCGGCAGAACGGGGCTTTCGGCTGCCTGCTGGCGCCGGCCCATCACCGGCTTGCCCGGGGGGCGAAATCCGGCCTGCTGTGGGTTGGGAGCCTGCCGGAAGATTTTTTCCAGTGGCAATTCCAGAACAAACAGCACCGCTACCTCAGCACGGGTAATTCGTTCCTTGGCGGCAATTTTGCGCAACTCCGGTCGCTGCCCCGACACCGCCCGCTTGTAATCCGCCAGGGCCTTTATGGCCTGATCGGCCTGCTGGTTGGTGGGCTCGATTTCCAGAACTTGCATATAGGACTTCTGGGCCTGGTCGTACTGATCGGCCTTCTTGTAAATGTCGCCCAGCGCCAGGTACGCCTCTACCTGGGCTCGCTTCTTATCGGGCACGCTGGATTTGGGTATATCTTTCAAGGCATCCCTCGCCATGTCGATGGCCTTGTCGTATTTGCCTCGTTCGGCAAACACCCGGGCCAGAGCCAGCCTGGCCAGCACCCATTTGCCATCCAGATCTAAGGCTCTGTGGGCGTAGGTTTCGGCGGATTTCAGATCGCCCTGGCGCAGGTAAACCCAGGCCATCCCCTCGTAGGCAGGGGCAAACTTAGCATCCAGGCTACTGGCTCGCTTAAATTCGAACAGCGCCTCATCCAGATTGCCCTGAGCGAGCAGGGTTTTCCCTCGGTCGTAATGCACCTGTGGGCTGTCCACCGGGGAAGGTGCCTTACGCACCTTCTGGGCACCACCACAGGAGAGCAAAAACATTGCCAATAAACCAAGTCCAATTAAACCTGAGGTTCGCTTCATGATGCCTCCTCGAAAATTGTTCATCTCCCATCCCGATTAATCCAGCACAATCATGACCTTACACTGGTCCAGAAAATTCAAATTGGCTGCGGCCGCACGGATCATCTGAGCATCAGTATTGCTGATCACCACGTCGGTATGATTGGGACCGGCAGCCTTCAAACCCTTGATGACCAGCGGATTGGGTGCCACTCTCTCGTTGGAACGCGCCCGGTCCACGGCCTTTTCGTAGCCCACCACCCCGATCTGAATGGCATAGTCCCGAGACACATATCCGGTGCCGTACACCTCGTTACCCTGTTCGTCCAAAATACGGGGGGCCAGGGCAGGTCGAACCCCCAGGCCACGGGCATCGACAATTAAGCCCGAGTAGGCCACACTGGTGGCCCCGGCAGTCCCTTCGTTGGTTTGACCGGGTTTCTGGGGCCGTGGGAACGGATAAGGTTTGCCTTTAGGCCAGGGCTGGCCACAGGTTGGGCACAGCAACGGCTGCCCGGCCTGTCCGGTTTCGGGGGGCAGGAATACATCGTAAAATGAGGAAAGAGGAACTTCCACGTCCACCTCAACATCCCCGGTGGACATGTAGCGGGTATCCACCACCCGGAAATTCCGGACCACCCCTTCTACCCGGGTGCGAATCAGGTCGCTGGAGACCATGGCATTTTCAATGGTCGTTTCCGAATTCACATAGACTCCTTTTACCATTTCCAGAAGGTTGCGTAATGCCACTCGCTTGGCGGCCTCGATGGCGCCGGCCCGCTGAGCACTGGGGGGCATATTCGGATTGGGAGCCCCGATGCCGGTAGCCCTCACCACACCCGCCGTCCAGTCGATTCCCCCCATGCCGCTGATTTGCTGATAGTACTGGGTAAACCCGAAGCTAACGGCGAAAACAAGCACAACCAGAGCGAGCAACCGAGACAACTTCATGGCATCCTCCATTGTAACGGTGTTTTGAGATAGTTGGTCAAAAAACTATGGCGAGTAAACCATTTTGGGCGTGACAGTAATCACCTGGACTCCAGATGGCGAGTCGTGGCAGGAAAAATTAGAGCGGGAGACGGGACTCGAACCCGCGACCCTCAGCTTGGGAAGCTGACGCTCTACCAACTGAGCTACTCCCGCCAATACAGTTCAAAATTTAGTAGATGGAAACTTACCTGTCAAGGTTATTGTAAGCCAGCTTATGTTAATGGTTCCGGTTAGGCTTTACCTTTACAGTCACACAATGGCCGGATTAGCTGAGAAAACGAGTTAGTGGGTCAATACACATAACAAACCGAAGGAGGCGTGTAATGAAAGCCTATCTCAAAGTGTTTGGGCTGTTTGGATTGGCGGCTTTTCTGGCCTGTTCCAGTAGTACCAGTTCCAGCGCTGCCGAGGAACCCGCTCCGGTGGTCCAGCAAGAGGAAAAGATTTTCATCATCGACCGAACCGGAAAGCAGTGGGACGTGACCCATGCGGTGAAAAAATACGGCATGAAAGCAGATGAATTTCAGTTCGGCCTGGGACCCAATGCGATTCCCCCGATTAACAATCCCATCTTTGCAGCACCAGGGGACCCCAATTACCCCAGCCTCAATCAAACCTTTCTGGTAATCGGTACCATTCTTAACGATGAACCCCGCGCCTACCCGCTCTTTACTCTCACTTCTCACGAAGTGGTTAACGACCGATTCGGCGATCGATTCGTTGCCATCGGCTACTGACCGCTGGTTCGCCTGACTGCCGTGTACAGTCGAGAAATTGATGGTCAAATTCTTACCCTCAGCGCCAGCGGATGGACCTATCGCAACACCTTTGTACTCTACGACAAAGAGACCGAAAGCCTGTGGTACCATCTGAAGGGAGACGACGGCTTAACTTGTATTGCCGGTAAATTTGCCGATCGCAAGTTGCCCGAATTAAACTCTGTGCTGACCCGCTGGAACACCTGGGTCAATTCTAATCCGGAAAGCAAGTTCCTAATGAATCAATGACAGTATGGCGCGAGCAAGAAGGACCATAAACATCGTACAGCATGCCACCCATAGGTTGAGGCATGCTGTACGGTGGCATTGGCCAACCCAGCAGGTGGATCATGCAACCAGCGGGAAAACGCTCGGGACTGGGAGCCACCGGTTGTCCAGGGTTTGCTGCCCTTTTCCGAGGACCGGGGTACAACGCCGGACAGTTTGTTTCTTTCAATTAATGAGGGAAGTATGAAAAAGCTCTGGTACATGCTGACCACAGCAGTTCTTGTGTGGGGCTGGCTTGCCTGCTCCAGTTCAACCAGTAGCGGCGAGGACGTGCCGCCGGCCCCCGTCGTACAGCAGGAAAATAAGATTTACATTGTAGATAAAACAGGCAAGCGTTGGGATGTAACCCATGCCGAAGAGCGCTATGGCATGAAAGCCTCTCAGTTTCAGTTTGGCCTGGGCCCCAACGCCATCCCTCCCATCAACAATCCCAAATTCGTTCAGGCGGGGGATCTGGACTTTCCAGATCCAAACGAAACGTTTCTGGTAATCGGCACCCGAATGCGCGGCGAGGCCAGGGCTTATCCACTCTTCATCATGAAAACCCATGAGATTGTAAATGACGTCTTCGAGGACAAGCACGTCGCCATCGGCTACTGACCGCTGGTTCGCCTGACTGCCGTGTACAGTCGAGAAATTGATGGTCAAGTGCTTACCCTCAGCGCCAGTGGCTGGACCTATCGCAATACGTTTGTGCTTTACGACAAAGAGACCGAAAGCCTGTGGTACCATTTAGAAGGCGACGATGCTTTAACCTGCATCAGCGGAAAGTTCGCCGACCGTCGCCTCCCGGAATTGAATTCAGAGCTCATTCGGTGGAATAATTGGCTGGCCAAGCATCCAGATACCAAATTCCTGGATTACCCTTAAGTCCCCTGCCAGCCACAATCCACCCAAGACGGGATGTGCCGATAGGCAACTTATCAAACGGGTATGAAGATCTGCTGGATCAACAGGATAGGCTCCAGGGCAGAAAAAGAGTTTCTAATGGTTGGGTTTTTCAAAAAAAATGCTAATTGTTCAGTCAAATTCATCACAAACCATCCAGAGAGGTTTTGCTACAATTTACACTCAACGGAAGACGAATACAGCGCAGCAGATTCCAGGGAACGGATGATGATGAGCCTACTCAACTGCCGGCAGCATTTTAATTCAGATTATCGATCCGCTTGTTTTTCTGCACAAAGAGCCTCTCCCCCCTAAAGCATGCAGGCCAATTACTCTGATTTTTTTTCACATTTTGCTTTGCATTCAAAAACAGCCTGTATTATATTGCCAAAACCCAATTTGACATAACGTGTTGTTTTTAAATAAGTTGTCACCAAGAATGGGGCCCACCGCATGACCAGAGAGCTACCGCATTTCCGATCCAACGGCAGATATTCCCTCGAAAAGTATTTAACCGAGATCAGCCAGATTCCCCTGCTTACCCCGGAAGAAGAGATTGAACTGACCCGCCGCATACGTCAGGGAGACCAGGAAGCCCTGAATCACCTGGTCCAGGCTAATCTTCGGTTTGTAGTTAAAGTAGCCAAGGAATACCAGAATCAGGGGCTTCCTTTAACCGATTTGATCAACGAGGGTAATCTTGGCCTGATCAAAGCGGCCAAACGCTTCGACGAAACCCGCGGCTTCAAGTTCATCTCTTATGCTGTATGGTGGATTCGCCAGTCCATTTTAAAAGCACTGGCCGAACATTCTCGGGTGGTGCGCTTACCCCTGAACCGGGTAGGATTAATCAGTAAAGTAAATCAGATGGTTAAAGAGCTGGAACAACAGTTTAACCGGGAGCCCTCCTACGAGGAAATTTCCACGGCCATGGAAATGTCGGTCACCGATGTTTCCGAAGCGCTCAACAATAGTTCCTTCCACGTGTCGTTGGATCAGCCCATTCGACGCAGTGAAGACAGCACCATGCAGGAAATTATTAAAAACCCTGATGGGGTGTTGCCCGATCAAGATTTAATCAAAGAATCCCTCCGGGAAGAAATTCGGCGGGTGCTGAAAACCCTTTCCCCTCGGGAAGAGAAAATTGTGAAAATGTATTTCGGCATCGACTACGAACGTCCCTTTACTCTGGAAGAAATTGGCGAGCGCCTCAGGCTAACCCGGGAACGGGTTCGTCAGATCAAGGAAAGGGCGTTGACCCGGCTGCGCCACCAATCCCGCTCGCAGCATCTGCGCTTGTTCCTCTAAACCTGTTTCTCTTCTTTGGGCAGTGCTCTCCGCACGCTAAATTTGGGCTTCAACCTAAAGCAAGGAGAGCCTAGCTTGAAAAAGCAACCCATGCTCAGTGTATCCGGTGTGCGGGGCATTGTGGGTGACACGTTGACCCCGGAAACGGTGATTAAGTACGTTCAACCGTTTGCTCAACAACGGGTGGGCAAAACCATTGTTGTGGGGGGCGACCCGCGGGTAAGCCATCGAATTCTTCGCCCGCTGGTAAAAGCCACTATTATGGCCAGTGGTGCTTCCTGCATCGATATCGGCATTGCCCCCACTCCCACCGTGCAATTGGTCACCGAACGACTGAAAGCCGCCGGTGGTATTGCCATTACGGCCAGTCACAATCCCATTCAGTGGAACGGTCTCAAGTTTGTCGGCTCCGATGGCCTGTTCTTGTCCGAACAGGAGATTGAAGAACTATTCCGATTAGCCGAGCTGGATGAACACCACTATGCCAACTGGAAAGAACTGGGCGAGGAACAACACTACAACCGCGCCATCGACGACCATCTGGAGGCTATTTTTCAACTCCCCTACATCGACCCGGAACTGATCCGTAAAAAACGCTTTCGAATCGCTCTGGATTGT
Source organism: Calditrichota bacterium (assembly GCA_003696445.1). Taxonomy (GTDB): domain Bacteria; phylum Calditrichota; class Calditrichia; order RBG-13-44-9; family J042; genus J042. The sequence continues at coordinate 12,460 of RFHE01000102.1, forward strand.
GTGAATGGTGCCGGCGGGGTCATTGTACCTAGGCTCCTGGAGGAACTGGGCTGCACGGTTTATGGCATCAATCTGGAAACCAGCGGGGTGTTTGCTCACACCCCGGAACCAGTCCCTCAGAACCTGACCCAGCTTGCCGCATTGGTAAAAGAAAAGAAAGCCGATCTGGGTATTGCGGTGGATCCGGATGTGGATCGCTTAGCCCTCATCGGCAACGACGGGAACCCCCTGGGCGAAGAGTACACGTTGGCGCTGGCAGTAAAATTTGTGTTGAGCAAAAAGCTGGGGCCGGTGGTGATTAATTTGTCCACTTCACGGGTCATTGAGGACATTGTACAGTACTACAATTGCCTGCTCTACCGCACCAAGGTAGGCGAAGTGCATGTGGCGCGCAAGATGCGCGAGGTTCAGGCCGTGATCGGCGGCGAAGGCAACGGCGGGGTGATCCTGCCCGATGTGCATCTGGGACGCGATGCGCCGGTGGGCATTGCCCTTATTCTGCAACTGATGGCCGAAACAGGCGAACGAATCACCGAACTCAAACAATCCTTGCCCCAGTATTACATCCTGAAGGACAAAGTGTCCCTGCAGGAAGTCTCGCCCGAAAAGGTCCTGGAGCATTTTACCAGAAAGTACGGGGATGCCCGGCTGGATTTTACCGATGGGCTTCGCATCGACCGGCCCGATTCTTGGATTCACCTGCGCAAATCCAATACCGAGCCCATCGTACGCATCATTGTGGAAGCAGCCACGCCAGAAATTGCCTGGCGGATTCTGCAGGAAACAAAGACCGAAATTAATAACTTGAAAATTTAGGTCCTGCAGTCTAAACTGTTGCCCCTCCCCCATTTGTGGGTGGAGGGGTTCTTTTTTTGAAAGGTACCGAACACGCTGAAAAAACTGGCAGAGGAGAGACCCTTGAGCCCCTACGAAATCATTGCTACCAAACGGGATGGCGCTGAACTTGCCCCGGAAGCCATTGGCTGGTTCATCGACGCCTTCATGAAGGATGAAGTTCGGGATTATCAGATGACCGCGTGGCTGATGGCCGCCTACATCCGGGGCTTGAGCGACGCGGAAACCGTAGCCCTGACCCAGGCCTACATCAACTCCGGCAAAACGGTTGATTTGAGCAGCATTCCGGGCATTAAAGTGGACAAGCACAGCACCGGTGGCGTGGGCGACAAGGTGTCCATTATTCTTGCCCCATTGGTAGCCAGCCTGGGCATTCCCGTCCCCATGATCTCCGGCCGGGGCTTAGGCCATACCGGCGGTACCCTGGATAAGCTGGAATCCATTCCCGGTTTTCAGACCCAGCTGGATGTACCACAATTTCAAGAGTTGGTTAGCCGGCATGGCCTGGCGCTCATCGGCCAAACCGCAGAGCTGGTTCCGGCGGACCGGCGCATCTACGCCCTCCGCGACGTAACCGCCACGGTGGATTCCATTCCCTTGATCTGTGCCAGCATCATGAGCAAAAAAATTGCCGAAGGGATTGACGCACTGGTTCTGGACGTGAAATACGGCAACGGCGCGTTTATTCCCCCTCCGGAAAAGGCGGAAGTGCTGGCCAGGAAAATGATCCAGATCGGTCGAGCCTCCGGCAAACAGGTTGTAGCCCTGCTCACCTCCATGGAACAACCCCTGGGTCGCGCCGTGGGGAACTGGCTGGAAATCGAAGAATGCATTGACTGTTTCCATGGAAAAGGGCCTAACGATCTCATGGAGGTCACTCTGGCGCTTGCTGCAGAAATGGTGGTTCTGGCGGGCAAAGCCGGCTCCGCCCAGGCGGCCCGGGACCTTTGTCAGCAAGCCCTCTCCTCGGGAAAGGCCTGGGATAAGTTTCTGGAAATCGTTGCTGCGCAGGGTGGAGACACCGAGTTTCTGGAGCATCCACGCCGCTATCCGCGGGCCCGGTTTCGGGCCGAGCTGAAGGCCGGTGAATCCGGTTACGTCGCTGCATTCCAGACCCGAGAAGTAGGCATGGCTTCGGTGGAGCTGGGCGCTGGGCGGTTGCGGGCCGAAGATCCGGTGGACCCTCAGGCCGGAATCCGCCTGCACCGCAAACTGGGTGAACTGGTGGAAAAAGGACAGGTGGTGGCTGAGTTGTACACCAATCGCAAGGAAACGCTTCCCGGCGCCCTTAAGCGCCTGGAGAAGGCCATCCACATCGATGCCAGGCCGCCGAAAATTCCACCCCTGGTGCTCAAGCGACTCGCCTGAGCCGCCTCCGCACTTGCCTTAACGGTGCAGCACCAAACCGGCCGAGGCGGTGGTGCCGGCAATCATGTTTCGGCCCCATACCACGTGAATTACGTCCACCTGAAAGGCCAGCGGGCCGGAAACATCCACGATGACCCCGGGATTAATTTTAATCACATCCTGATCGCCAAACTGGAACTGCTGAAAGGCACCGCCACCACCTGGTAACGGCAGCACCAGCGTTTCCCCGTAAATATCCGGCGGGCGCTTGGTGTTTTTGATGCCATCCACGTTGAACTTGACCAGGGCCCTTCCCAGAGTAAGGCCCACCTCTCCGGTAAAAATAAACTCATCATTAAAGCGGCCGGAACGCCGGCGATACCCTCCACCACCCCAGGCATAAATCGGGAGGGGGAAGAAACTCTTCCCGATCAGCAGAGAGAGCTCGGTGTCCACCTTGGAGGTCCCCAGCGAGGGCCCATCGTTATCCGGGAATTCGTCGTAGCCTAAGGGGATTTTTACCCCACCCTGAAGGGAAACCGCCACCGGCAATTGCAGGAGACCGTAACGCACCATCAGCCGAAGGTCGGAGAGTCCGCTGGTGGTACGGGTTACACTGCGTCCCTGCCCGGGAATCAGCTCCTCTACCCGCTCATTGGTCGAGCGCTTGAAAGGAAGGGTAACAATGCCGGTCAGGCGAGAGGTGATTCCGTATTCGCCGTAAAAGGTCACCGCCAGGTCCCGGAATTCCACGTTACCATAGCCGGGAAAATCGCCCAGGATTGGGATCTTGTCCGCCTGGAAGTTAAACTCCTCATCGGTACTCAGATAACTCACATCCAACTTAAAAAAATAGTGGCCCTTTGGTTGAGGCCACGCCCCGGCCCAGAGAGCTAGGGGCAACAACAGGACGAGGAAAGACAGAAGACCCATGCGGCTGATCCTTTCCATAAACAGGCTCCTTGCAACGGTGAACTTAACGATCGGTTTACTCTACTACGGAAATAGTAAAGATAGGCTTTGGTGTAAGCGAACTTATGTCCCCTGGCTTACACTCACCTCAAATTTTGTCAGGAGGATTTTTTAGAATTGGGTCGGTGGTTGTATGGGCCCGATACAGGGCTTTCACCCCTTGTTGCCCAGTTCACTAAGGGGATTCCCCTTGAACAGGTGACTCAGCCATTCGGCTCCAGCTTCAGGCGAAAAAATTGAGGCTTTAGCAGAACGCACTTCTCTGGAAACTCGATTTCAACGTTCCCGGAGTCGTTAATGCGTACAATTTTACCCACACCATAGACCCCGTGTTCTACCTCGTTACCAATAAAGCTGCGGCTCTGATACTCCTCCGGTGGGATGCTCAACAACAACAGGCGCAGCCCTTCGCTGGTGGTGGTTGTCCGCCCGCCTCTGGAAGCAACAAACGGCTCCTGGTCCAGGATTTGAGGTCCTTCGCGCAAAACCTGCCTCAACGTGTCCCGAAGCTGTTTGAGGGGAATACTCCACACACTTCGATTCGGTCGCTTGACGCGCAGCTTGAAGTTCGTGCGTCCAGCAAACTCGAGTACTTCCTCGCCAACGGTTACCTGTCCCTGCTCCAGCAGCCGACTAAAGAGCAAGTTTTCCAATTCGGCCACAGCCTCTTCTTCCAGTTGGGGAAAATTGTCGGTAAAATTGGCACTGACAAATCGGGTAGGATCAATCATTGACCAGTGTCCATTTTTTTGTGCAAAACATCGCACAAATTAACACTTCAATATACAAGGCGAGGCTACAAAAATCAACTGCTTCCCGGCTGGAACGGCCTGTAACGCGGCTCATCCAGAAAGCCCGCGCTAACCTCTGTACCAGCAAACTGTTGCTCAGGGAACAGCGGGAGGATAAGTGATTTGGATAGCATGCTACAAGGGAGATCGTGAGGAAAAGCTGCCATGCTGTGAAATTTGCGTAACTTGTTATTAGAAAAAAATGGCCGTATATTTCTTGACCTTTTGTCCAAAAAGCTAAAAATCAAAACGATAAGGAAAAACGATGCAAATCAATGTCACCGATGCCGGCTCGCTGGTACGTAAAATTCGTGTTCGCATAGAGCCGGAAGAATTGGCTGAGATCGAGGCCAAAGTGGTCCAGGCGCTTCAAAAACAGGCCGAAGTACCCGGCTTTCGTAAAGGGAAAGTACCTGCCAACATTGTGCGCAAGCGATATGCCGAAACCATCCGCCAGGAAGTGGCCGAAAAGGCCATTGCCGACACCTACTACAAGGCCATTGAACAGAGCGAACTCGAGGTGGCCACCGAGGGCAGAATCAGCGACTTCCAATTCCAGTCGGTCGATCAGGGCCTGGAATACGAAGTGGAAGTAGAAGTTATGCCCGAGATTGAACTGAAAAAGTACAAAGGTCTCCGCGTGGAGAAGGAAAAGGTACGGGTTACCGACCAAATGGTGGAGGAAATCCTCGAACGGCTTCAGGATCAGTATGCCACCGTGCGCGAAGCTGAAGAAGTAAAAGAGGGGCTTGTTGTTACCTTAGACGTCCAGGAACTGGGTGAAGGCGACGTACCGGTGATCGGTCGTAAGCACGAGGGGGTTCGCATTAAGGTGGGTACTGGTGAATTTGATCCCGAATTTGAAAGACAATTGCTGGGTGCCAAAGTGGGCGAACAGCGTGTAGTCCGACGGGAAGTCCCACCCACTCCCGATGCCCAGCAGCAGCAACCCACTACAGAATCCTATCGGGTAACCATCACCAAAATCGAGGAAAAAGAGCTTCCCGAGCTGAACGACGAATTTGTTAAGAACCTGCCCGATTCCGATGCCAATACCCTCGAGGAGCTGAAAGCCAGCATCCGGGAAAGCCTGAGCCATGCCTTACAAAAGGAAGCCGACAGGAATTTCCGGGAGCGGTTGATTAACGAAGCCTTAAAGGAAAACCCTTTCGAGGTTCCGGAAGGGATGGTGGAACATTATCTCCAGCACGTGATTGAAGATATTAAGCAGCAGTATCAGAACGAAAAGATTGACGAAGAGTTTATTCGCCAGCAATTTCGTGCTCAGGCCATCAACAACATTCGTTGGTACATGCTGAAAAGGAAAATTGCCGAAGTAGAGCAATTGGACGTCAGCATGGAAGAGGTTCATCAGGTCATCGACACGATTCCAGCCAGCGATGCGGAAAAGGAACAGGCCAAAAATAACCCACGGGTGGTGGACCGGCTCCGCGACGACCTATTGGAACAAAAAGTGTTAAAATTGTTAGAAACCAATGCAGAAATCATTGAAATTGAACCTCAAGAAGCCAGCGAAAGCGACGTTTCTTAAATTGACAAGCGAAGATGTAACCAAAGAGAAGGATTGTTGCCTATGTTGATCCCTATGGTCATTGAACAGACCGGACGTGGCGAGCGTGCCTACGACATTTATTCCCGCCTGTTGAAAGAACGAATTATTTTTCTGGGTACGCCCATCGACGACAATGTAGCCAGCCTCATCATTGCCCAGTTGCTGTTTCTAGAGGCTGAAGACCCGGAAAAGGATATTTACCTCTACATCAATAGTCCCGGTGGGGTTGTCACCTCCGGGCTTGCCATTTACGACACCATGCAATACATTAAACCGGATGTGGTGACCACCTGTATGGGGCAGGCAGCGAGCATGGGGGCGTTTTTGCTTTCGGCCGGCGCCAAAGGCAAGCGCTTTGCACTACCCAATTCGCGCATCATGATTCACCAGCCGATGGGTGGGGTGGAAGGCCAGGCCACCGATATCGACATCCATGCCCGTGAAATTTTGAAAATGAAGCAAAGGCTGAATGAAATCCTGGCCAAAAATACCGGGCAAAGCATCGAAAAGATCGAAAAGGACACCGACCGGAATTTCTTCATGTCCGCCCAGGAAGCACTGGAATACGGCATTATCGACAAAATTCTGGAACGCCGCCCGGACAAGCTTAATCAGACGAGTGGCCTTGCCGATTAATAGAAAATGCAGTCAACTTAATTTCGGGACCCACTATGTCACCTAAAAATTATTTCGATCACGAAGTCCAGTGCTCCTTTTGTGGGCGGAACGCGGTGCACGTGAAGCAGCTGGTTACCGGCGCCAATGCCAGTATTTGCGACCAGTGCATTCGCAGCGCCAGCGAAATCGTCCGCAATTCCCAGTACCAGGAGTTTCAGAACGGCGAATTTTCTCTGCCCAAACCAGAACAGATCAAGGCCTTTCTGGATCAGTACGTTATTGGGCAGGAACGGGCTAAAGTTGCCCTTTCGGTTGCGGTTTACAACCACTACAAGCGCATCTCGATGGAGGATGTAGAAGAGGAGGTCGAGATTGAGAAAAGCAACATTCTACTCATAGGCCCCACCGGGGTGGGCAAGACCCTGCTGGCGCAAACCCTGGCCCGGCTCTTGCACGTCCCCTTCTCCATCTCCGACGCCACCACCCTCACCGAAGCCGGTTACGTGGGTGAGGACGTGGAAAACATTCTCGTTCGCCTTTACCAGGCAGCCAATTACGATGTGAGTGCCACCGAACGCGGCATTGTCTACATTGACGAGATCGACAAAATCGCCCGCAAATCCGGCAGCCCTTCCATTACCCGCGACGTCTCCGGTGAAGGGGTGCAGCAGGCCCTGCTCAAAATTCTGGAAGGAACCGTTTCGGCCATACCGCCCAAGGGCGGGCGCAAGCATCCCGAAGCCCCCATGATTCACGTCAACACGCGCAACATTCTGTTCATTTGCGGCGGGGCATTCGATGGATTGGACGACATCATCCGCCGGCGCATCGGGCACAAAACCATGGGCTTCGGCGCCAGCCTCTCCACGGTCAAGGCCATGACTACCAGCCAGTTGTTGGAATTTGTGGAACCGGAGGATCTCCTGGAATTCGGCCTGATTCCCGAGCTGATCGGACGGCTGCCGGTTATCGTCGGCCTGCAAGAATTGAGCGAAGAAGACATGCTCTCCATCCTTGTGGAGCCTAAAAATTCGCTGATCAAACAGTACAAGAAGCTGTTCGAACTGGAAGGCATTGAGCTCAACTTTACCGAAAATGCGCTGCGCGAAATCGTCAAGCTGGCCCGGAAGCGCAAAACCGGCGCCCGCGGACTGCGCAGCATCCTGGAACACGTGATGCTGGATGTGATGTTTAAAGTGCCTTCGCTGCAGGACGTCCGCGAATGTCTTATCACCGAAGATGTCATTCTCAAAAAAGCAGAACCAGTGTTGAAATTTGGAAATTCCAAAAAATCTGCTTAAAGTCCCGTTGCCAAATAATCAAAACCTGCGTTGCAGCCTCCTGGTGTGGCCATGAGGCTGCTTGTGTTTTTTAGAGTGAACAAAAACGATTAAAAGAACGGTCCCATGGAAAAACAACTCGACCTCCTCGAAGACGAAGAAATTGTAGATATCCCCGACGTCCTGCCCCTGATTCCCATTCGGGAGATGGTGATTTTTCCCGATGCCATTGTTCCCCTTTTGGTGGGGCGGGAAAAATCTGTCCGAGCGGTTCAAACTGCCCAGAACGAACATGGCCTGGTCCTGCTGACCACCCAAAAACAGGCCGAAAAGGAAATTGTAGAAACACGGGATCTGTACCGGGTGGGAACGGTAGCCCGCATCCTGCAAGTCATGAGTTTGCCTAACGGCTATCACAAAATCGTGGTGGAGGCCCTCACGCGGGCTAGAATCGTTCGCTTCCATTCCAGCAAGAAGTACTTCAAAGTGCAAATTGAGATCGTCCCGGAAATCTTTAAACCCACCGCCGGGTTAAAAAAGAAAATCGCTCAGTTGCTTCACTTTTTCGAAGAGTACTTGAATACCAATCCCGACCTGCCCGA
>RFHE01000103.1 GCA_003696445.1 Calditrichota bacterium
GGAAATGACGTAGCGGAATTGCTCCACAACCTGACCGTTCTCGTGCCGGGGCTCATCGATGTGGTAGTCTTTGATTTCGAATTGTCCCAGATTGGCCCCGGGGCCGGGCTGCTGCACCTGCAGGCTTTCGGGGTGCACGATGGTCAACGTGTAGGTGATGCGGTCGCCGATGGTGATGGTGTTGCGATCCACCGCGGCGCGAACTTCGATGCCCCCCTGGTCCGGCGGCGCAGTGTGGGGCCCCTGGCCAGCCCGGGCGCCGGCCCACACCAGCAGCATCACCAACCAGACCCAACCTCTGGTTTCAGCGAACCCGGTCATCGTAGATCACCACGTTTTCCGCACGCATCAGCCGATCCAACATAGCCTGATAAGCCTGCTGCTGTTTTTCCTGAATAAAATCCTTTGCGACCTGATCGGCCACTTCAGAAAACGGCCGGATTCGGATCACGTTTCCCTTTTTGTCCCGTTCCGCGTACCGTTCCTTGTTGGCCTGGTAATACATTTGCACATCGGCATCGGTATATTGTTCCGGCCGAACTGCATTTTTCAGTTCCTTTTCCAGTAGTTTTTGAGCCATCAGGGCTTTTTCGGCCTGCAGAACCCCGGCTCGAACCTCGGGATCCCTGTCCAGCCCCTGCCGCAACGCCGAGTCGTAAAGCAATTCCTGGACGATGTAGTCGCGAAGAAATTGCCGCTTTTTTTCCGGCGTGTTCAACTGCTCGCGCACGGTGGGTGGCAGGTGGCTGATTTCGAAATTCAAATCGCCCAGGGTAATCTCCCGATTGCCGATCCGGGCGACCACCGCACCCGGCTGACTGTGTGGCTTCTGTTTGTCCGAAAGGGCTGCGGTTTCTTCCATCACCTGGCGGGCGTCGGTCGAGCGTTTCAGCCGCTCCAGACAGGCCACCATCTGCCGCTTTGCTTCTCCGGCCACCTTGCTCTCAGGATACAATTCGGTAATCCGCAGATAATAGGCCAGGGCGTTTTCGTAGTCGTGGAGCTTGTCGAAGTAAATGCTGGCAATCTGGAAACACACCCCGGCCTGTTCTTCCGGGGAAAGCGGGTAATTGTTTAAATATGCCTCGTAGGCGCGGATGGCCTGGGGGTAAAGGCGCTGATTGTACAGCACCGTGGCCAGCTGGCGCTGCTTGTGGGCCGGGATGGCCGGGGCGGACCGCCTGCCACAGCCGGCAAACAGCAGGGCACTCAGGAACATCCCAATCAAACAAACCCACCTCAACCGGTAACGCAATGGTCCGATCATGGCCTCCTGTTTTAGTGAAATCGTTTGGCGCGCATTCGGAAAAAACGGGTTAACGGCTTCACATACGATTGATGCGTGTAAATGTCGATGTAATCCATGCCAATGGATTTAAAATAGCGTTCCAGTTTGAGCTTATCCGAATCGGCGGTAGTGGCCACCGTATCCCGCACTTCCCGATCGGAGGTATCCAGCAGTAACACTTCACCGGTTTCCAGATCTTCCAGTTCGATCAGGCCCACCGATGGCAGGGCTTCTTCCAGCGGGTCGATCAGGTGAATGGCCACCAGGTCGTGCCGCTTGTTGGCGATTTGCAGATCCTTATCGAAGCCTTCGGTCATGAAATCGCTGATCAAGAACACGGTAGCTCGCCGTTTGAGAATCTGGTTCAGGAACTTCAGGGCCTCGGCCAGATTGGTCTGGGCGGAACGTTCGCTCTCGTGAAGACTGCCGATGTAAAGCAGTTCGCGGATGACCCTCAGCACGTGCTGGCGGCCTTTGCGCGGAGGTACAAATTTGTCCACCCCGTCGCTGAAGATAATCAGGCCCACCTTATCGTTGTTTTTAATGGCCGAGGAGGCCAGCAGCGCGGCAATTTCGATGGCCACCTGCCCCTTGGTGCTACCCCGCGTGCCAAACGCCTCCGAGGAGCTGCTGTCGAACAGGATCATCACGGTAAGTTCGCGTTCCTCGTCAAACACCTTCACGTAGGGGTGGTTCATGCGGCTGGTCACATTCCAGTCAATGTTGCGCACATCATCGCCCACCTGGTACTCGCGCACCTCGGCAAACTCCATCCCGCGACCCTTAAACACCGAATGGTATTCGCCGGCGAACACTTCATTCACCACGCCGCGAATGCTGATTTCAATCTGGCGAACTTTCTTCAGCAGCTCTTTGGTATTCATGTCCATGTTGGGTTCCGGACTCGATCAGGGTACTTCCACATGATTAAAAATTTGCTGAACCACATCCTCGGCGCTCACGTCCTCGGCTTCGGCCTCGTAGGTCACGATAATGCGGTGGCGCAGCACGTCCATGCCGATGGCCTTGACATCTTCCGGCGTTACGTAGCCCCGGCGCCGCAAAAAGGCGTGGGCCTTGGCAGCCAGCTTCAAGTTAATGGAAGCCCTGGGCGAGGCGCCGAACCCGATGAGCGGTTTCAGTTCGTTCAGGCCGTACTCCTCCGGCTGACGGGTTGCAAAGACCAGATCGATGATGTAGCGTTCGATTTTTTCGTCCATGTACACCTCGTTGACCACCTTGCGGGCGGCAACAATGTCCTCGGGACGCACCACCGCCTGGACCGGCTGATGGTCGCCGCCGGCCATGCGCCGGATGATCTCCAGCTCTTCTTCCTTGGATGGGTAGCTCACTTTCAGTTTCAACATAAATCGGTCCACCTGCGCTTCCGGCAGGGGGTAGGTTCCCTCCTGTTCAATGGGATTCTGGGTGGCCATAACCAGAAAGGGATCTTCCAGGGGATAGGTCTGACTGCCGATGGTCACCTGCCGCTCCTGCATGGCTTCCAGAAGAGCGCTCTGAACCTTGGCCGGGGAACGGTTGATCTCGTCGGCCAGGATCAGGTTGGCAAAGATGGGGCCCTTGCGGGTGGTAAACTCGCCGGTACGCTGGTTGTAAATCAGGGTTCCGATTAAATCGGCAGGCAATAAATCCGGGGTAAACTGGATGCGTTGAAATTTGGCCTGAATCACCGAAGCCAGCGTTTTCACGGTCATGGTCTTGGCCAGACCGGGGACCCCTTCCAGAAGGATGTGGCCATTGCTCAGCAGCCCGATCAGCAACCGCTCAATCATGTAGCGCTGGCCTACAATCACCTTGGCCACCTCGCTGGTGATGCGTTCAACAAACTCGCTTTTTTCCTGAATGCGCTCGTGAATAGCCTGAATATCGACCTGCATTACACCTCCTCGGTCTTGGACTGTTGACTCTGCCACAGCTGCTGGCGATGTTCAATAAAGGTTTCTACTGCCTGGTAGAGCTGGGAGAACTCCACCGGGCCGGGTTGTACTCCGGCAAATTTTATTCGGTCCATGGTGGTCAAAATTTCTTCCACTCGCGAGATCTCCTCGGCAGGCAAGCGGCGTGCACCAAGGGATTGGACGATCTCGCTTGAACTGGCCTCCCGGGCGGGAATCGAAAACTCCCGGCTCAAAAACTCGCGAAACAACTGGGAAAGTTTTACACTCATGGGGCCCAGGTTGGATGCCTTGGGATCGATTTCCTGGGCAATTTTTTTCAGATATTCCTCCGAAGGGGGCGCCAGAGCCGGGGTCTCCTGCTGGCGGTGGCTGCGCAGCCGAATAAACCGCCACAGAAAATAGGCAATGGTGAGGAAAAAAATCGCCAGCAACACCACGTAAATGCGCGCCCGAACGCCACCGCCCCCCGGCGCCACCGGTTCGATGATTTCCACAGCCACGCGCTGGGACTGTAAATGGTGCTCCTGCCCGCTCATTCGATCCCGATAGTGAATTTCCATAGGATCGATGTAAGCCATGCCCAGTTCCAGGGGGCGAAACAGGTAAGTGAGCGTTTTGATTGCACGAAACTTGCCATTGCCCAGCGGCTCCAGCTTGTTGGAGGAACCACTGCCCTGCAAGACCAGATTGGTAAGATGAGGTTGAGTGATGGGATCGATCTGGAAGCGCCCCATCGGCCCGATCCAGGAAAGGCGAACATGAAAGCGAACCTCCCGGTTCAAGGGCACGCGAGTGGATTCGACGTAGGTTTCCAGGTGAATTTCTACCGGCTGGTTGCCCGCCTCAGTGGTGTCGGACACCAGGGTGTCGGCTCCGGCCAGAGCAGCGACAACCACCTGCCCCACCAACACTATCCCCCACAGAACACCCCAGATACCTCGCGTCGCAGTAGTCATCCGCATCCGAAAATTTTGACAAATGAGTATTTACTTTTGGGTACCAGAGGAAGTTCCCCGGTTTTTCTCTTGGCCAAAAAAAAGGGGTGAAGTCTTTAACCACACCCCTCAAACTGAATCGTGCCCTTCCAGCCTACTCAGAAGCGCTGGCCGCCGACTGGGAATTGTTCGGCGCTTTGGCCGTCGAATCTCCTTTCAAAAACGGAAGTTCTTCCACCGGTTTACCCAGGTGTTCCAACTCGTACCGCGCACTGGAAGCCAGCTCGTGATTGGGATACTTCTGCAGGAATTCCTCATAATACCGGCGCGCCTCGGCGTAGTTCTTCAAATAATTTGCGTCGATGAACGCCACCATAAACAACGCCTCGGAAGAGAAGACCCCATTCGGGTACTCATCAAGAATCTTTTGAAAATAGTCTCTGGCCTGCTCCATTTTCTCCTGATTCATGGATTGCATGGCCAGATCGTAATATTCCTTTTCGCTCATTTTTTTAGCGCACCCCACCAAAAGGAACAACACCAACACGGCGGCCAGTGCCGAA
>RFHE01000104.1 GCA_003696445.1 Calditrichota bacterium
ACAAACGTCCCCCCGGCCAGCTCCTGATGCAGGCGGGTGGTGGTAAAATACATGTTGCCAGGGATGATGTCCCCCGGTTTGATCAGGATTCGGGAGATGAGGTGCTCGGCCGCCCGCCCCTGATGGGTGGGGACCACGTAGCGGTAGCCGTAAACCTGGCGCACCGTCTCTTCCAGAAAGTAGAAATTCTCACTCCCGGCATAGGCTTCGTCGCCCAGCATCAGGCCGGCCCACTGGCGATCGCTCATGGCCGAGGTGCCGCTGTCGGTCAGCAAATCGATATACACATCGCGGGAACGCAACAGAAAGGTATTGTAACCGGCCTCTTTGATCGCCCGCACGCGTTCCTCGTAGGTAGGGATGCGAACTGACTCTACCATTTTAATTTTGTAAGGTTCGGCCCACGAGCGGCGTTTCTGTTCTGCACCCATGTTTCACTCCTTCTTTGTATTGTTTTGCTTTTTTAGAAATTTACTTAATATTATTCGGCATTCTTCGGTATTGCAAGAACAAAAATCGTTATTTCCCTTGATCGATTGCGCAGCGTTCGCTGAGGAGGAAGGGAGGGGCAAGAAAAAACCCCATCCCCGGGCTGGGCCGGCGATGGGGGAGGAAATCCGAGTTGGGCAGTGGGTTATTTCAACAGCAACATCTTTCCGCTGAGCTGCTGGGCGCCGGCTTTCAGCTGGTAGAGGTAGAGGCCGCTGCTTACCGGTTGTCCGGCGTCGTTAAGGCCGTCCCAGCGCACCTCCTGCCAGCCGGCCGGCAGCGCATGATCGCCCCTGAGCAGGGTGCGGACCTGCTGGCCCAGGGCGTTAAAAATGATCAACTGGACCGGTGCGGCGGCGGGCAGTCCGAACCGAATGATGGTTTCCGGATTGAATGGATTGGGGTAATTACCGGCCAGGGTTAATTTTTGCGGCACCGACGCGGTTTGACTGTTTTGAATGCCGACCGGGGCCGCCGGTGCAATGGCCAGGGCCTTTAATCCAGCCATGGCGGTGGCGCCGATGACGGTACCCACCCCACTGGTGGTGTCTATTTGAATCAGGTCCGGGGCCTGATTGGCGGAGCCGGCCAGGCCGAAAAGACGGCCCTGGCTGTCGAAGGCAATGTCCCAGGTGCGGCTGAAACCCGGGTTCCCCACCAGGGTGGCCTGTCCGGTGGTCTTGTCGATCTTGTAGAGTTTGTTCAATTGAGAGATGGCCCACAGCTGGCCGGTGAGGGGATTCACGGCCAGTCCGCTGAGCCGGGGAATGCCCGGCGAGCCGATCTGCACCAGCTGGCCGGTCTCCGGATCTACTTTAAACAGATCCCCGTTAGCAAAGCGGGCCATAAACAGATCCCCGTTTCGGTCGAAGGCCAGCGCACGCAGGTTGAATTGCGGCACATGAGCCTTTAGATAGGCGTCGCCCCCGGTGGCATTGACCCGCAGCAGATCGGTAAACCCACTTCCATTGTTCACGGTGACAAAAATTTCCCGGCTGGTGGGATGAATCGCAATGCCGTTGATGGCCTGGTAACCGGTAGGACCAACCGGACTTGCACTGCCGGACTGGCCGTCCAGGGTAACCAGAGCGCCGCCGGTGGCCTCATCCCCGACGGCATAAATCACGCCATTCTGAGCCGGATGGATGACAAAACCGAATCCGCCCAGAGGCAGGGGAAACACCGGATTGAGTGAATCGTTGCTGGTAATCCACAGCGTGTCCCGCATGTAGCCGGCCTGGGAGGGCGCAAAGCGAATCCAGAAGCGCACACTGTCCTGAAAGCCGGGCAGGGTAATGGGCAGGCTCAGCCCGGGATCCAGCTGAAAATCCGGATTTTGCAACTGGAAGCCGCTGATGGTGAGCGGTTGAAGGCCCATATTAAACAGGGTCAGGTAGGTGGTGTCGGTGCCCACACCGGCTTCGGCAATCAGGGTCAGCTCGGAGGGGTCCGGGGCCAGGGCGGGCCCAAAGAGCGGGTAGTACACCCCCACGGCATCCCAGGCATCCAGAACCGCCTGAAATTCAGGTGAGCCGTAGCCGAACAGGTCGATGGCCGCATTGGCTGCCCCCAGACGGGCCTCAAAATATCCGGAACTGGGGGTCAGGTAAACGGTCAGATTGCGGTAAGCAATCTGGGCGGCTTTGTCCGGTCCAATGCCGTTTACCGTGTAGGCATCCCCGTTGTCGTTGACGCCACTGCCCCCCTCCGAAAGTAGATAAAACCAGAAATTCTGTACACCGCTGTTGGTATGGACCCCGCCGTTGTCTCCTCCGTTCAGCGGCGCCCAGTTTAAGCCCCGGTAGGTGTCCGGGTCGTTAAAGTCGCCGGGATTGGACATGGAGCGAATCCCCTGCCCGTCGGTGGTAATATCTTCACCGATGATCCAGTCGAAGGCATTGCCCTCCCGAAACCGTTCGATCATGGTGCCAAAAATATCGCTGAAAGATTCGTTCAGGGCCCCGGACTCGGCCTGGTAAATCAAATTGGCCGAAAACTGGGTGACGCCGTGGGTAATCTCGTGCCCGGCTACGTCCAGGGAGACCAGCGGCGTAAAGGAAATGCCGTCCCCGTCCCCGTAGGTCATGCGCGTGCCGTCCCAGAAGGCATTGTTGAAATCCACATCGTAATGCACGTAGGAAAGCAGCACGCCACCGGAATCGTCGTAGCTGATTCGGCCATGCACGTTAAGGTAGTAATCGAAGGTGGCTTCGGCGCCCCAGTGGGCACTGACGCCGGCCTGGGCGTTGGTATCGGTAAAACTGGTATCCTGATCGACAAAATCTACCGCCGTGCTGTAATCGGTGGAATTGTGCATATCCCAGGTTTGCATGCCGTTACCCCGTGCGGCCTCGTGCAGCCGGAACCCGCCTGAGAAGCTATCGACCACCATGGTTACCAGGCCGTTGTAAAGGGAGAGCCCCGTGCCGACCACATCCCCGGTTTCGATGCGGTTGATGGTGTAGATCACCTCGCCGGTGCGGGCGTCCACAAATACGTATTCGCGGCGAAGCGGACGCTTGGAATAAATGTCGAACCGGTAAGCCAGGCGGAAATTTTCCGGGCGCATGGGCTTGCCGGCACTGGTCCAGTAAAGGCTTCCCCGGGGGTAAAAGGTGGCCTGAGGGTTGCCCTGTTCACGTTTGATGAAGGCTTCCATGGCCGGATCTTCCCACATGTATTGCTCGGCATGGAAGTACCGGAGGGCCGCCTGAAGCGCTTGCTCCTCAGTTAGGGCGGGAGTCACCTCGCCATTTAATCCTTCCACCAGCGTTCCATTGGCATGCGTCACCCGACCATCTTGTTCGTGGAGAATCATCTCGACACCGAAAAGGGGAATGCCTCTGTAGAGCTCCTGGTAGCGGTAATGGGTCTGGCCGAGGCGGTCCCGGAAGCTGCGTTTCAGGCGAAAGCTGATCTGTTCGGACAGCTCCCTGTAGTGGCGATAGGCGCGGAAAAATTCCCCTGTCGGCACGCCCTTGCCGGGCAAGAACCGAATTTCCATGGTGGCTGCAGGGCTGTTGAGCCGGCTGATCCTAGCCTGAAGGAAAGGGTTGTTGGCTGCCGCAAGCGAACCTGCTATCAGTAGCACGATCAGGCAGGATAGGGAACAAACCCAGTTTTTCAGCGAGCGCCTGGCCGCCCAAACGCAGGATGGTAGATGCGTGTTCATGAAGCCTCCGGGATGTTTTTGATGAAACGCTTTTGAAGATGCTTCCGAGCAGCCTGCCGCGATGGCCTTTTCCGTCGCCGGCGAAACGGGTAGAACGGGGTGAGGGGCGAACGATCCAGCCACTGCGAAGGCGACCTGTGTTTCGTGTTTTTCGTAAAAATGAAAAATGCAGGCAAAAATGTAGGCCTTGCCTGAAAAAAATGCAAGGTACGAAAATGATATCCGACTTTGCGGTGGTTGCCGGTGAAAAAGATGCGACCAGTCATTTCCGCAAGGATGGGCGGGAAAATCCACCATGTGAAGCTGAGGAGGGGCAGGGAGAACGGCCGTAAAAGGAAAGGGGGTCGGCCCGGGACCGGCTACAGTCCGGCTGCCCGGGCCATGGCATCCCAGAAGTCCAGTTCGTAGCTCAACAGCAAATGGACCGCTTCCCGTACCTGCTGGGGGGACTCCCCGCGGCTCAGCGCATGGGCCAGGTGGGGTAAAACGTCCCTTTCCGAAGGCTGGTAATTGGCATACATCATGAAAAATTGGACGTCCTCGGGCCGGAAACCATACCTTTCGACCAGCGCCTTGCCCACCCTGGCAGCGTTTTTGATCCACACCTGGGCATCGAAATAAAAGGCGGTGATCAGGTCGGCGTCCGTACCATAGAGGCAGAGCATCGCCTCGTAGGTGCTGAAGGTGAGGGCCCGGGGTACCGGCGGTGCTTTTTGCAGGTCCTGTTCGCTCATGCCCAGGGCGGCGGCGAATTTCTTCAATGCCTCGATGACCTGAAATTCGGCCTGGAGAAACCCATTCAGGGCCTGCTTGCTGGGCTGATTGCCGAAGCGGGAAACCAGCAGGGCAATGTTTTGCAGGCC
>RFHE01000105.1 GCA_003696445.1 Calditrichota bacterium
CAGAGATTAGTCGAAATAGGGAGAGCTGGAATGAAGAACATTATTCTAATTGCAATTGACTGTGCTCGTGCTGAAAAAACCATAATGGATTTGCCTCATGGGAATGAATGGACCCGGCGTAGTGCGCCACTGCCGTTTCTGGAACAACTGAGATGCCAGGGAGTAACCTGGGGCCAGTTTCATTCGGTTTCCAGTACCACAACGCCCAATTTTACTTCCATGCTAACAGGGTTACTGCCGGTTGAGCATGGTATTAAAGAACATTCCCGCTACCAGTTGCTGCCCGACGTACCCACGCTGGCTGAAATCCTTTCCCGGCATGGTTATTACACCTACGCCGAGGTGTCCGGTCCCCTCATTCCGGAAACCGGTTTGAATCGCGGCTTTATGCATTATCACTGCCGGAGCAAATCGGAGTACCTCCATAAAGGGTTTCTGCCCAGGATGAAGCAATTGTTCGGTCAGTTGCAGGAGCCGTTCTTTTTATTGCTTCACTTCTGGGAAGCCCATCAGCCATATCAAAATCCAGCGCCGTTTAATGAAACGGCCTATGGAGCCACCCCCTACGACAGGGCCTTGTCTTTTATCGATCATTTTCTGTTTCACTTTTTCAATGCAGTCTCCTTGCCGAATACCAGCTTTATTTATACAGGTGATCATGGAGAGCGCTTACCGGAAGACTATCAATTGAACCGTCAACTTGGTGGGAAGGAATATTTGATTGCTGAGGCCTACCGGGAGTTTGTGCATGGCCGATCGGGTTCTTTCGACTACGATGCCTGGTTCGAGTTTGTTAAAGCCCGGCTGGGGGAAGATTGGGCAAGGATTTATGCTCACAATTTTGTGGGTCACGGATTCCATTTAACGGAAGAATTAATTCGGGTGCCTCTGGTCATCGTGGACCCAGATCGATGTACACCGGGAAGCTATAACGATGAATTGCGCTCCCAGATCGACCTGTTTCCTACTATCCTTGAGCTAGCCGGCATCGATTCCTGGCAGCAATACTGCCCGAGGGCAAACAGTCTTTTTCAGCCTGCCCGGGCAAACACGATTTACATTGAAGCAAACGGTAGTGGGGGAAAACAATTTGCCAGCCGGTGTTATCTGCGTGGGGCCAAGACCAGCCAGTGGAAATACTGGCGATTAGAAGCCCCCGGCATGGAGAAAAAAGTGCTCTGGAACCTGGAAAGCGATCCCAGGGAAACCACCAATGTTGTAAACGAACACCCGGAAGTGGCTGAAAAGCTGGATGCTTTTGTCAGCGAGCAACTTCTCAACGATAGGACGGGAGAAGTTGACCTGGATTCCGAGGAAGCTGCAGTGATCGAGGAGCGTTTGCGAGACCTTGGTTACATCGAATAGTGAGTGCGGACTACGCGAGGCGAATAAAATTATGGGAGCAGCAATGAATACCATTCTGATTAGCGGGATGCACCGATCGGGCACCTCAATGGTCACCCGATTACTCCATCTGTGCGGTCTATATTTAGGTCCGGAAGACCGATTGATGCCGGCTGGCAGGGATAACCCGGAAGGGTTCTGGGAAAACCTGGATGTTGTGGCTTTAAATGACCTGTTGCTGGAGTGTGCCGGCGGTAGTTGGGATTCGCCCCCGCCAACCGATGTTAACTGGCGGCAAATTGCTGCCGTTCATTCGCTTGATAACCATGCCCGGAAGCTGATCGGCCAATTTTCAACCCGACCTGTTCACGGATTCAAGGATCCTCGAATATGCCTGACGTTTCCTTTCTGGAACGCCCTGTTGCCCGAGGGCAAAATCGTATTGTGCCTTCGACATCCGATCAACGTGGCCCTCTCCCTTCACAGGCGAAATCATTTTTCGCCGATTTTTGGATTAAAGCTGTGGTACGAATACAACCATCGCCTCTGGCAGGCCGTTGATCGAGACCGCACTTTTGTGGTGGATTATGATGAATTCTTTGAACATCCAGAAGCGCAGTTGGAGCGGTTACTGGAATTCACCGGTTTGGAGCCGGAAGAGGAGAGAAAGCAAAAAGCGCTGGCTACTATCCGAGAATCCCTCCGGCATCATGCATCAGCAGAATGGCCCGCCTCACGCCTGCCTCAGTACGGGCAGATTCAATCCCTTTACAACGAGCTGAAGCAGGCTGCTGCCCTATCAATGGTGGATAAGCCTGACTCGAAAGAGAAAAATGGCCTTCACCCAGCAAGCATTTCCCTGGATAAATCCACTGCCACAGACCCGACGCAGGCCTTTTTTGATCGGGTTTTCAACGAGGGCAACGAACAGCAATCGGCAAGGGTCGAGAGCGCCTCTGATGCCCGAATCCAGGTCTCCATCATTATTCCTGTTTACAATAAGGTGGAATTTACCCGCCGCTGCCTGGAGACCCTCTACGCCAACACCGATCGGGGAATAGGCTTCGAAGTGATTGTGGTGGACAATGCCTCCACGGATCAAACGCCTCATTACCTGCAGGAGGCCCAGCAGCAATTCCCAAACTTAAAATACATTCGGAATAAGAAAAACCGCCGCTTTGCCGGGGCCTGTAACATCGGCGCCCGCGCCGCACGGGGCGAAATTCTGGTATTTCTGAACAACGACACGGAACCCCAGCCCGGCTGGCTCAGGGCTGCCATCGCCCGGCTCAATTCCTGTAAGGACATCGGCATTGTGGGGTGCAAGTTGCTCTATCCCGATGGCACGCTGCAACACGCCGGGGCCCATTTTATTCGCGATCGGGCACATGCCCAGTATGTAGCCTGGCCGGTTCATCGATTCCTAGGCCTTCCTGGCGACTATCCCCGGGCCAACCGGCCGGAACCGGTGGATGCGGTAACCGGCGCCTGTCTTTTCATTGAACGCAAATTGTTCTGGAATGTCGGCGGTTTTGACGAAAAATATGGCATGTATTTCGAGGACACCGACCTGTGCATGAAGGTACGCCAGAAAGGGAAGGATATCTTCTACGAACCGACCAGCGTAGTGATTCACCACGAGAGCAAGTCCTTCAGCAACCGCGAGGAGCTGGATCGGATGAACCTCAAGGCCGGGCAGCGCTTCTTTGAGCGCTGGGCGAAAGCGGTGGTGCCTCTGGTAGTGAAGAATGCTACCGTGAAAACCGAGGGCAAATACATCTACCTGGATAAGTCCCTGCTGCCCCCGGCGGAAAAAATTGACGAACAGGCGGTGAAATCTGTTTACTTGCTTCTGGAATATCTGAGTCCTTTTTATGCTCATGTCGGTGGCATCGGCGATGCCCTGCTATTCATGTCCACCTTTTACGATCGGGATCCGGAAGCGGTGGTTTTCAGCATGTGCAATTCACCAGAAGCCATGCGTGCCTTTTTCGACAATTTCCCCGCTCTGAAAAAAGTGTACCTGCTTCCCGTACCGGATGATTATCTCACCCATTATCTGGTCCGTTCGCTGCTGCATAAGCTCCCGGGCTGCAAAGGGACGGGCATCCTGCCCCGGGAAGACTACATGATCGAATGGCGCCGTGAACTCGACATTTTTAAAACCTATGGCGTGATTGAACATCCCCAATGGATTGAAAAATTTCGGGAGAGGAAAATAACGCCGTTTCAGGTCACCATCCATCCCAAGGGCAGCACCTTTGCTAATTACAAATCCCGCCGCAACATCATCGACGTGTTTGAATGGCCCAGGCTCATTCAATTCCTTTTGGAACAAGGCATTGAACCCATTATTCTGGGAACACCGGACGAGCAGGAAATCTACCCTGCCTTCCCGGGGTGTATTGACAAACGCAGCTTCGATCTCGGCGAGCAAATGCGCCTGATTGCTTCCAGCGATCTGTTTATCGGGGCAGATTCCTGGGGCAAATCGATGGCTGCGCTGGCCGGTGTGCCCACCTTGATGTTTGCTCCTCAGCGGGGGAAAGATATTAAAGACTGGGAGGATCCCTCGGAAAATGTTTACGTTAAGCCCTGGAAAGCCATCCAACAAGTAAAAGACTTTGACCAATTTCAGGAAGTGTTTTTTCGCACGGTGACCGTTCCCGCGGACCTAAAGGCAAAGGAGCAAACCCGCAAGGCCTTGCAAGCTTTTCCCGAGGCCATGGCCGGTTACCCGTGGCACGATAAAATGATTGTGCTTGCCCGGCGCGGTGGCCTGGGCGATGTCCTGATGGCCCTCCCACTGGCCAGGGCCATGAAAGCCGAATACCCAGGTCATGAAATTGTTTTTGCCACCCTGCCGCAGTACCGGGAAGTTGTAGAAGCCAATCCATGGGTGGACAGATTTATCCCTTACCAAACGTACTTCAGTGTACTGTTTAACTACGACAAGGCCGTTAATCTGGAGCCGGCCTATTACGGCATTCAGCCTCGGCACCAGATCGATGTGTATCTGGAGCTGGTGAAGCGCTCCGTTCCCGTCAAGGAAAAGGAAATTGTACTGAATGTCCCCGCCCGAGTACAGGAAGAGATCCAGGCACGGCTTGCCGAATTGAGCAGGGAATCAGGTTCTCATGGCGCAACGATTCTCCTACATCCCGCAAAGAGCGATCCCAACAGGACCTGGCCGGTGGAGCGTTGGGGAAAATTGGCAGCGCGGCTCATTGAGGAAGGCCATCGGGTGATTCTGGTGGGCTCAGACCACAGTTTCCCCAATCGGGGAACTCACGCCTTTCGCCTGCCGGGACTGGTGGATTGGCGAAATCAACTCTCTTTGCTGGAGTTCGTGGCGTTGTGTCGCCAGGCAGACCTGCTCATTTCCACCGACAGCGGTCCCATTCAGCTGGCGGCTGCCAGCGACATTGCCATTGTCGGCATCTATTCGGTGGTTCGAGGAAAAAACCGCTTACCCTACCGGCATGGAAAAGCAGGTTGGCGGGCTGCAGCGGTGGAGCCTTCCTGTTCCCACCGAGGCTGTTTCGAAAAAATGAACGACCCAGAAATTTTTGCCCCTTACCAGGAAAAAATCGAGGCGCGGGAAATTTCCCCGGCGAAAGTGTTTGCCACCTGGTGCCTGAATCCTGAGCCGTTTGCCTGCATGCGGCGCGAGATTACCGTAGAACAGGTGTTGGCGGCCGCCCGGCCCTTTCTGCAAAAAGTCCACCAAGAACAAAGGGAAGCAGCATTCCAGCTCCAACCCAGCAGCTCTTCCGAACTGCAGGTGGCCCGATCTCTGTTGGACGCCGGGCAGTTTGGCGATGCGGTAAAACTCACGGATGCTCTTCTGACCCGATCGCCTGAGAGCCAAGAAGCCTGGCAGCTTTACCTTGAGGCCCTGGCTGGTACAGGACGGAAGGGCAGACTGGCCGAGGCGCTGGAAAGCTACTGCCGGAAGTTTCCCGGCGATGCCGATGCCCTCAATGCGCTGGGGTGCTTGAGCTGGGAGCAGGGCAAGGCTGAAGCCGCCATCAAGCGCTTTCAGGAGGCACTGGCTGCTGCACCAGACCACCTGGCCTCGCTGCAAAACCTGGCCGATGTTTACCTGGCAGCGGAAAAATTTGAGGAAGCGGCGGCTCTGCTTGCCCGCGCAATTCAAACTCATCCCGGTGACGTGGAAGCTTTCCTGAAACTGGCTCAGATGTACGGCGAGGCCGGGCAGTTCGACCAGGCCCGGCAGTTGCTCGAGAGCGCCCGGAAGGTGGATCCCCGGAATCCTCAGGTTCAGCAACTGCAGGAGCTGGTGGCCCATCCACCCCTGTTCGAGGCCTTTACCCGGATCAGCTTCGGGGATCTGGAAGGGGCTCGCCCGATCCTGGAACGCTTTGTAGCCGAACATCCGGAGCACCCGCAGGCCTGGCTGGCACTGGGCGATGTGCTACGCGCCGAGGGGCAGCCGGAGGAAGCGCTCGCCTGTTATCGGAAAGCCGGCACTCCCAACCACTTCGATGCCGCATGGTTAGCTCGCCAGGCCCTGGTCTTAGCCGAGTTGAACCGCCTGGAGGACGCTCTGGGCTTGCTGGAACTCTGGCAGCAGGAACTG
>RFHE01000001.1 GCA_003696445.1 Calditrichota bacterium
ACTGCAAACGCCGTTCCAGGGCGAGCTATTGTCCGCAGGGCTTAATTTGCGACACTTTTTCGGGCGGTTCCCGCAAGCCGATTCGGCGGTGGTGTGAACAGTTTTTACAGTGGTAAGCAAATTTACCCAGCCAGTTGCTGGTAAGCGGACTGGATTTGATCCCAGAGATCGGCCAGGTGCGCTTCGGTGGTTAAAATGTTCCCGATGGCCGCGCGAAGGACAAACTGCCCTTTTACTTCGGTACCGGAGAGAAAAACGCGGCGGCCGCGGTTGATTTGTTCCAGCAATGCCCGGTTAAACCGATTCAGTGCTTCAATTTGCTCGATGTGAGGTGGCCGGGCTCGGAAGCAGACCGTGCTGAAGGGAACCGGCGCCATGCGCTGGAAGTTCGGGTGCCGGTCAATCCACCCGGCCAGCTGATCGGCCAGCGCTATGGCCTGCCTGATGCGGCTCTGCAGCCCTTGCCGGCCAAAATACCGCATCACAAACCACAATTTTAGGGCGCGGAAGCGCCGGCCGAGCTGGAGGCCGTAATCCATCAGGTTGTTGACCTGCGCATCCTCCGGGGTCTGCAGGTAAGCCGGCACCAGGCTGAACGCACGGCGCAGTACCTCGGGCCGGCGGGTGTAGAAAGCGCTCAGATCGATGGGAACGAACAGCCATTTGTGAGGATTGACCACAATGGAATCGGCCTGCTGGCAGCCCTCCAGCACATGGCGCTTTTCCGGAAGAATAGCCGCCATGCCCCCGTAGGCGGCATCTACATGCAGCCATAGGTTTTCCTGTCGGCAGATCTCGGCGATGGCCGGCACCGGATCCACACTGGTGGTGGAGGTGGTGCCCACAGTCGCCACCACCGCTAGGGGCAGCCAGCCTTCCCGCCGATCCCTGGCAACTGCTTCGGCCAGTTTCGCGGGAATCATCTGGAACCGTTCGTCCGAAGGAATTTTACTCACCCCTTCCAGGCCAAAACCCAGCGTGATGGCGGCTTTTTCCACCGAGGAATGGGCCTGATCGGAGGTATAGATGCGCAGCCTTGGCAGTTCGGCGCGCCCGGCCATTCCCTTTTCCCGAATGGCCAGCTCCGGGTTAGCGTCCCGGGCGGCAGCCAGGGCATGCATGGTGCTGATAGAGGCCGTGTCGTAGATGAGCCCGAAGAATGCTTCGGGCAGGCCGAGCATTCGGCGCAGCCAGGCCAGGGTGACCTCCTCCAGTTCGGTGGCCGCCGGCGAAGTTTTCCACAACATGGCGTTCACGTTTAATACGGCACTGGCCAGCTCGGCCAGGGCGCCGGGCAGGCTGCCGGTGATGGAGAAGTAGGCAAAAAACCGCGGGTGATTCCAGTGGGTGATGCCGGGCAGAATCAGCCGCTCAAAATCCTGCCAGATCTGTTCCATGGCCTCCCCCTGCTCGGGGGCCTCCGCTGCCAGCGTCTCCCTTAACTGACCCGGCTTTACCTCCGGCAACACCGGCAGCCGATCAATCTCACTGCGGTAGCGGCAGATCCAGGCAACAATGCGATCCATGGCGGCCTGGAATTCTTCCAGCGGCATGTCTCCCAGAGGGGAAGTCTGTTGCTTCATGCCCGTCTCCTTCCAGTATTCAGGCTAAGGTAATCACTGAAAAGGCACAATTACAATTGGGGAATTGGGAAGGCCCGGTGGGGATGGGCGGGGGAAGACTCAGCGGGCCAGTTTTTTGCTGATTTCCACAGCCTTATCGGGATCCAGAGAGGCCATAATCTGAGCCGCCTTGCGTTTTTTAATAGCCGAAATAACTTCAACGGCCAGAGGCAGATCCAGATTGCTTAGAATGCGGGCGGCCTCGGAGGGGTCCATGTTTTCGTAGATTTTGGCCATGTTCTTTACGTTGGCGGCCAGCTGCTGGCGCGCCGCCTCCTGATGGCGGGTCTGGTTAACCAGTTTTTTCAATTGTTCATTTTCGGCCTGCAGGGCCCGAAGCACCGATTCCAGACTATCGATGCGGGCTTGGCGCAGGGCTAGTTGTTTTTGCAGGTGCGCCTCCATGGTATCGGCCATGGCCAGTGAGTCGGCCAGGGAATCGGCACCGGCCAGCGAATCCGCCCCGGCCATGGACGCCTGCTTCTGGTACTGCTTCCACACCACCGCGGTCACGATTGCCTGAACAATCAGAAACGAAATCAAAAAGAGCAATATCGGTTTCAATTTGGCCATGGCTCAAAGCAAACCCAGTTGGTTTTTAACGCTGCACCGAAAGCACCGCCAGTTCGTCGATGGCCTTCTGTTCGTTGCGCCGGCTTTCTTCCAGAAATTTTTCCCGAGCCCGCTGTTTCAGGTTCTCCAGGACTTTTTGTTCCCGGCGAATTTTGACCAGCTTCTGCCGGACCTCTTCCCGCTTTTGCTCCAGTTGCAGCAACTGTTCCTGCAGGCCCTGGAGTTGAAGATTCAGGTGATGCAAATAATCCCAGCGCAGTTGCCAGTCCCCGGCCTCCTGTTCCTGCAGTTGATTCAGCGACCGGGCGTAAGCATCGCGCTCTCGGGTCAGTGCTTCCAGCTCCTGCCGGGCTTCCAGTACCGCCTGCTGGGCGCTGGCATGCTCCTTCTGAACATGCCGCAGCTCGGTCGTCTTAACATCCAGCACAGACTCCAGGCGAAATTTGAATCCTTTCATCGCTCACCGTCCCTGGTTGGTTCTAATCGCTCATGAGCTGGAGGAGTTGTTGAATGCTGTTCTCCAGCTGTGATTTATCATCGATGCCCTGACGCAAAAATTGATTGATCGGGCCGATCTTTTTCAGCGCATAGTCGATTTTGGGATTACTGCCTTTTACATAAGCGCCGATGTTAATCAGGTCCTCGGCCTCGCGATAGGTGGCCAGAGTATCCATCAATCGATTGATGGCCGCGCGGTGTTCGGGGGTGGTGATTTCGTTAAGCACGCGGCTGACGCTTTCCAGCACGTCGATGGCCGGGTAGTGGCCTGCCGAGGCCAGGCGGCGCGAGAGCACGATGTGGCCATCCAAAATACCGCGCACGGCATCGGCCACCGGCTCGTTCATGTCGTCGCCTTCCACCAGTACGGTGTACAGGCCGGTAATGCTGCCCTGGCGGGCTGTGCCGGCCCGTTCCAGAAACCGGGGCAGAAAGGCAAAGGTGGAGGGGGTGTACCCGCGGGTGGTCGGCGGTTCGCCCACCGCCAGACCGATTTCGCGCAGGGCATTGGCCACACGGGTGACCGAATCCATCATCAGCATGACGTCACGTCCCTGGTCGCGAAAGTATTCGGCGATGGTGGTTGCCACCAGGGCGCACTTCACCCGAATCAGGGCCGGTTGATCGGAGGTGGCCACCACCACCACCGAGCGCTTCCGTCCTTCCGGCCCCAGGTCGCGCTCGATAAAATCCCGCACCTCGCGCCCCCGCTCGCCGACCAGGGCAATCACATTGACGTCCGCGTTGGTGTTCTGGGCGATCATGCCCAGCAGGGTACTCTTGCCTACGCCGCTACCGGCAAAAATGCCCACGCGCTGTCCCTTGCCCAGGGTCAGCAGGGCATCGATGGCCCGGATACCGGTGGAAATGGGCTGGGAGATCCGTTGTCTTTGAAGGGGGTGGGGTGGGTCACGATGGACCGGACGGGCTTCCCTGCCGGCCGGCAGCGGACCCCCGTCGATGGGTTCGCCCAGCCCGTTGAGCACCCGACCCAACATGGCCTCCGAGGGCCGAACAGTAAACGGTTCCCCGGTGGCCACAATGTCGCTGCCGGGGCCGATGCCCAGCATCTCGCCCAGCGGCATGCTCAACACCCGATCGCCCCGAAAGCCCACCACCTCGCACAGGTAAGGCTGCGGATTGCGGTTGGAGAATACCTTGCACAGCTCGCCCACTGTGGCCGCCGGACCGGCCGATTCAATGAGCAGGCCCACCACCTGGGTCACTTTTCCGTAAACCCGGATCAGCTCCAGATCCGGGACGATCTGGCAGAGGTAGTCCAGTTTCTCGGCAAAGTTCATAGCTTCTGGTAAATGGATTTCACCTGCCGGGTTAACTCGTTGAGCTGGGTTTCCATACGCGCATCGAGCTTACCCAGCGGGGTTTCAATTAAACAGCCGCCCCGCTCGATGGATTCCTGGGGCAGCAAATGAATCTCTTTCACATCCGGCAGGCGCTGGCGGAGGCTGGCCTCCATGGACTGAACGGTTTCCAGATCCGCAGGATTCAGGTAAATTTTGACTTCTCCTTGAATCAAACAGTCTTCCAGCACCTTTTGTAGGGTTTGTTGAATGATGGGACGTTCCTGCTGGAGCGTGCCGACCAGCCGCTCGGCCAGGGTGAGTACAAAGTTAAATAGCCGATTGCTGAGATCCTGGAAGAAGCGCGAGCGTTCTGCTTCGAAGGTCTGCACAGCCGAAATTAGGCGTTCGGCGGCCTCCTGAACAGGCTGCTGCATTTCATGCTGGCACTGTTGGTATCCAGCCTGAAAGCCTTCCTGAAAGGCGGCTTCCAGTTTTTCCTGTAGATCTTCTTCACTCAGGGTAAGGTGGGGGGGCGGTGCCTGCTGTGCTTGCCCAAGCTCGGCTTCCCAGTGTTGAACCTCCGGTTCCGGCTCGGCATTGCTCCATTGTACCAGACGGACACCACGGACCGGCCGGTTTAGCTTAAGAATGCGGGACTTAGACGATGATTTCATCTTCCTGTCCCCGTCCGGCAATTACAATTTCACCGGCCTCTTCCAGCTGTTTGACCACCTCGATGATGCGCCGCTGGGCCTCTTCCACCTCTTTCAGCCGAACCGGACCCATGAATTCCAGTTCCTCCTTTAACAATTGTGAGGCCCGTTCGGACATATTGTTAAAAATTTTCTCTTTCACGCTTTCGTCGGCGGCCTTCATGGCCAGGGTCAGGTCTTTCTTGTCGATGTGTTTCAAAATCTTCTGAATGCCCCGATCGTCAATTAACACCAGGTCTTCAAAAACGAACATCTTGCTCTTCACTTCCATGGCCAGTTCAGGGTCCAGTTCTTCCAGGGTAGCCAGAATGCTCTGTTCGGTGGATTTGTTAGCCTTGTTAAGAATTTCGGCCAGGGCTTCGGCGCCGCCGGTCTTGCTCAGATCTTCAGAAAGCACCGACTCGGCCAAGGTTTCCACTGCCTCTTCAATTTCCCGCAACAATTGGGGAGAAATTTTGCCCAGTTTAGCAATGCGGAAGGCCACATCGGCCCGCAAATCTTCAGGCAATTCGGCCAGTACGGCAGCGGTTTGCTCGGTTTTTAAATGGGACAAAATTAGGGCAATGGTCTGGGGATGTTCTTTAATGAGAAAGTTGACTAACTGGGTGGAATCGGCTTTTTGCAAGATGACAAACCCCTTGGTTTGCAGGGAGGATTTGATTTTGTCGAGCATTTCTTTGGCCAGTTTGGTGTCGAAGGCTTTTTCCAGCACTTTTTGGGCGAATTCAAATCCACCGGTGGCCACAAAGGCCTGGGCACGAATCAGATTAAAAAATTCGTGCATGACTTTGTCGATGGTACTGGAACGCACCGCTTCCAGGGCGGAGATTTCCATCGCGATTTTCTCGATCTCCTTTTTACTGAGGTGCTTAAATACCTCGGCGGCGGTCTCGTCGTCTAGAGAAATCAACAAGATGGCTGCTTTACGAGTACCGGTGAGTTTTTCGTTTTTTTCGGTAGCAGCGGACTTGGCGGCCCCCGTTGCGGCAGGCGCTTCGCTGGAAACAGCAGCAGCTTCAGCACTCATAGGTGTCCTCCAGAATTATCGTTCATCTTCGGATAACCACACTTTGAGCAGACGAGTGGCCGTTTCCGGATTTTCCTTCACGTAGGTTCGGATTTCCTGGGTCAAACGGTTCCCTTTTTCGTCCTTTTTAAAAAACTCCTCCAGGTAAACCATTTCGTCTTCGTTACCGTCGGCGGTGGTTCTATCCGGCAGGGCACCTGCTTCGCCTTTCCCCCCGGAGGGTCCGGGTAAGGACATCAACTGATGGGCTTCCAGGGCCCGAATCTGTTCTTCGATGGTCTCGTGCCGTGCTTTAACCTGCGAAAATAGCGAACGCATGATAATCATAGAGGCCAGAATGGCTAGAACGATGAAAACCTTTTCAATCAAGTTGTAAACATTGCTCCAAGGCGAGTCCTCCTCAACACTCAGTAAATCTTCTTCCAGAGAGGGGAGGGAGAAGTCCACATTGTTGATGGAAAACTCATCGCCGCGCTCCTGCTGAAAGCCGACCGCCCGCTTGACGATGTCTGCCAGCGTGTTGATTTCTTTGCGATCCCGGGGCACAAATTTGATGGTGGTTTTCCCGTCCGGGTTGACCACCTTCTCCGGTTTGTTGTTTACCAGAACGGCTACCGACAGGTGGGTGATGTTACCCACACTTTCCACCACGTGCTGTACAGTGCGGTTCAATTCGTAGTTGGTGACCGTGCTAGTGCTTTTGGCATTGGTGGCCAGGTTTGCCTCTCCGGACACCGGGGTACTCTGTTCTTCGATTTCCTCGCTACGCACCGCCGGGTTCTCCGGGTCGTACTCTTCCACGGTTTTCTCTACTTTGGTAAAGTCCAGCTGAGCGGTCACCCGCACGATGGCGTTGCCCGGTCCCAGCACCTGATCCAGCATGCTCTGGGCTTTTTTGCTGAGGTAATCTTCTACCTTTTTGGTGAATTCGAGCTGGGTGGTGCTCTGGGCGAGGAGGCTTTCCGGTTCCTCATTGTCGGAGAGCACCCGCCCCCGGGTGTCGATGACGGTCACGTTTTTGGGCTCCAGCCCTTCCACACTGCTGGCCACCAGATGGGTAATGGCGCGAATGTTTTCATCCCCGGGGGTGGCCGTGCCTTTCAACTTTAAAATCACCGAGGCGGTGGGCTGTTTCTGATCTTCTTTAAACAAGGATTGTTCCGGGATAACAATGTGAACCCGGGCCTTTTCCACCGATTCCATTTGCTGGATGGTGCGGGTCAGCTCGCCCTCCAACGCCCGCCGGTAATTGAGCTTCTGGAGGAAGTCGGTCATCCCCAAGTTGGTCTTATCGAAAATTTCGTAGCCAACACTGCTGGTTTCCGGCATGCCTTCGCGGGCAAACTGCAAGCGAAGCTCGTACACCTTGTTGGCCGGCACCATGATGGTAGCTCCCCCATTCTCTAGGCGGTAGGGTACTTGCATGTCCTTTAACTTTTCCAAAATCATGCCGGCATCCTTCTGGGAGAGCTGGGAATAAAGGATATCGTATTTAGGGCTGCCGGTCCAAATGAGGATGACCATGAGCACGGCCAGCACCCCGGCCACTCCAAAGAACAGGCCGATGCGCTGGCCTGGAGTAAGCGATTGCAAAAATCGTGTAAGTTGGTGGCGAAAGCGGGAAAAAGAATCGTTCATTTTTCGACGTCCCTGTTAACCCCATTCAGGTTTACAATTGCATGCGCATGATTTCCTGGTAGGCCTCGACCAACTTGTTGCGCACTTCCAGCATCAATTCCAGCCCCAGACGGGCTTTTTCCATCGCAATGGTTACATCGTGCAGGTCGGTGATCTCGCCGCGCAGGAAGGCTTCGGTGGTTGCACCCGCTTCCACCTGAAGCTGATTGACATCCTGAATGGCTTCCTTCAGTGTGTCCTGAAAGGAAGGCTCCGTCTTTTCACCCGGACGCTCTTTGTCTGGCAAAACCAACTTTGTAGCACTGGATTGGATTTTTTCAATCATGGCTTACCCCTTCACATCGATGATCTGGCCTTTCTGAGGCACTGCTTTTTGCTGCTGCTTGAGATAGGCCTGAATTTCCTTGCGGGCTTTTGGATACAGCTTCTCAAAAAAGGCCTGCTCCCGTGCATCCAGCCCCACCCGGGGCTCAAAATCTTTGGGGATGTTGATTTTCCCCTTCAGGGGCGTTTGTTCTTGCCGGTTTGCTTCGGTGTGCCTGGCCTTTTCTGCCTGGCGGGAATGATCAACCGGTTTTCCAACGGGTTTTTGCAGGGGTGAGTTCAGCAACGGATTGGCCTTGGGACCGCCAATAATCTTCATGCCTGGTTCCTCCTAATCGCCTCCAGCTTAAATATCCAGCGCTTCCCGCGCCATGCGTTTTGCTGCTTCAATGCTGCTCAGATTGGCTTCGTAGGCCCGCGAGGCCGCAATCATGTCCACCATCTCGGACACCACATTGAGGTTGGGCAAATACACGTAACCCTCTTCATCGGCGTCGGGATGAGTGGGATCGTAAACCTTGCGGTATTCTGTGGGATCTTCCTGAATTTTGGCCTCAACACCGGCGTGGGCGTTGCTCAAAATCCGGCTCCTGCGTGCCAGCGGCATATGATCCGGTCGGGTGATGCGCAGCTTGATCTTCGATTCCCTCAGGTAACGTTCGAAAGAGGGAATTTCCTTGGTCTCCATGACCGCCATTTTCCGCCGGTAGGGTTCGCCGGATTCGGTACGGGTGGTATTTACGTTGGCGATGTTGCTGGCAATGGCATCCAGCTTTTTCCGCTGGGCGCTTAAACCGGTGGCACTAATATTGAGAGCGGTGAAAAACGATTCCACTTTCATGATGCAGCTTCCTTGCCGTTACAGGGTTACTGGTCGAACCGGCCCTTTATGCTGGCTCTCAGGGCAGCAAAATGATTGCGGAGCATCCTTGCTCCATAGGCGAAACGAATGGCGTTTTTCGCCTGTTCGACAATTTCCCTGTCAATGTCCACATTGTTAACCCCGCTGTGGAGCACGGGCGAAGGGTCGGTTTCCACTTCCGGAACCACTTCCTGAATGCGCTGCGGTCCAATAGGAAGGTGACGTTCGTCGGTTCGGCTTCCGGCCAAACGGCGCCGCAGGGCATTCTCCAGCTTTTCCTCAAATACCACTTCCTTGCGCCGGTAGCCCGGCGTGTTCACATTGCTGATGTTGCTGGCAATGGTTTTCTGACGCAATGCATAGGTGTCCAATCCCTTTTTTAAAGCGGGGATGGGGGTATGACGTAGCAGAAAATCCTTGATCATACGACGCTGCCCTCCATGTAAGCACCGGGTAGTTTTGCAATGGATGTGCCATCGGTCACACTGAAGCAGATTTGATTGTTTCACTGATTTGTTTTTTAAGGGGTTAGAAAATTTTTGATGGTTTGCAGCGCGGCAGCGGGCGGCTGGGTGGTTCAAGTTTTTCGACAGCCCCCTGTTGAAAAATCCGTCAATTGCCTCTGGCCGACCCTCAGGGAGCTATACTTCTTGCGATTCAGCAAATGCACCATGGTGTAAACACATGCGCTTTGTTGTTCTTTTTGGACCGTTCCACCTGAAGCGGAAGCTGGTTTTTCCGTCCGGCAATCGAAATAGCAAATCCCTCAGCTTTGCCTGCCTGGCTGCTTTCTGGACATCTCCGATTGGGAGAGCAGGAAAATGTTATTGACGAATCCAATTAGGCGTTCCCGGTGTTAAATTGCTTTGCTGCAGGAATAAAAACACGAATCGAAGCTCAGGGAAGTCACCCATTACCGGCATGGCAGTTCGCGAGGAGATGCAGGCCCGGGTCCAACCGGGCATTTTGAAATTGAAGTCCAGGCTCTACCATCTACCGGTGTTTGGCCGGCTGGAACAGGCTCTGGAGGCTGGGCAGACTGTTGGTGTGCGCAATCTGGCTGGTTCGTTTCTGGCCTTTGTGGTGGATTTTACCCTTCAGGCCAGTGGTCTGCCCCACCTGGTGGTGCTGCCCGAGGCAGAGGCCGCCGAAAAGCTGGTGGACGACCTGCACGCACTGCTGCCGGAATGGAAGGTTGCCTACTTTCCCGCTGACGAATCGGTGCCCTACGACCGGGGCATTTTTACCCCGGCCCTGCACAGCATGCGCCTTCACGCCCTCAACGTGTTACTTCACCGGGAGGCTCCGGTGATTGTGACCACCGCCACCGCCCTGCTCAAACGCCTGCCCTCCCCGCTGGGGCTCATGGATGTGGTGAAGGAGCTTCGGGTGGGCCAGGAAGTGGATCGGGACGATCTGCTGGAATGGCTCAGTAGCCGGGGCTACGAGCGCGTGGATACGGTGGACGAGCTGGGCCAGTTCAGCGCGCGCGGCGGCATTGTGGATGTGTTTTCCTTCGATGCAGAGGCACCCGTTCGGGTGGAATTCGACATCGACACCATCGCTTCCATGCGCGAGTTCGATGTGCTCAGTCAGCTCTCCACCAACCAGATCGAAGAAGTGGCCCTGCTGGGCCAGGTGGCGGAGGACCAGCATCAGGCGACCCTGCTGGATTACTTTTCGGAAGGTGGCGTCGTTGTCTGGGAAGACCGGCCCCATTGCCTCAAACTGATGAACGACTGGCTGGAGGAAGCGACACAGGTCTTTCAGCGCACCCCGGCCGAGCGTGCTCTGCCGGCTGTGGAGGAGGTTTACGCCTCGCC
>RFHE01000106.1 GCA_003696445.1 Calditrichota bacterium
TCTGTTTTTTAAACTGCTCTGGGACTGGCAGAACCGCCGGGTGCGCTTCGAAGTGAACGGCGTGCCGGTAAGGTTTGCCTTCCCTTACCGGAAGGAGCAACTCACCGGGGTGGGCTACCTGAACCGGCTCCGTCAGGCAACGGTCCAGCAACCCCGGTTCCGGGGAGATTGACCGGCCGGCGGGGAGAGAGCAAAAAATTTAAACCGACCCGTCCGGTTCAACCGCCGCGTTTCTGCATGGCTCCCCTGTGGTGGGGTGGCCAAAAAAATGCGATTCCCGTTGCCTCTCGCAATGAACGGATTCACCGGTAGCCGATTGAACCCGGATGCCTGGAAATGCCGCCAAGGATGCGTGTGGTCTTCTGCGAAAAAAACGCTAACCGGGTTTGTTCAACAGGTTCGGGTTAATAAAGTCGTTTGTTTTGTGCTTTATTTTATTTTTCTTTTGAAGCAGCTCCGGAGGGAGTTTACAGGTTCGTCGAAGCGTGCAATTAAGAGAGTGTTCCGAAAACACCGATGGCAAAAACCTATTTTTTTTCCGATGCCCACCTGGGGATGAGCCCTCCCAAGTCCGAGCGGGTCAAAGAGCGCCGGCTGCTTTCCTTTCTGGATCACGTGGCCACCTCTGCCGAGCGGCTGGTCATTGTGGGGGACCTGTTCGACTTCTGGTTCGAATATCGCACGGTGGTGCCGCGCGGTTACACCCGGGTGCTGTGCGCCCTGAGCCACCTGCGGGACCTGGGGAAAGAGATTCATTATGTGGCCGGCAACCACGATTTCTGGATGCGGGATTTTTTGAGGGACGAGCTGGGCATTCAGATTCATTTCGATGCGCTGGAGTTGACCATTGCGGGGAAGCGCTTTTTCGTTCTCCACGGGGACGGGGTATCCCGGCGGGACTGGCGCTACCGGATTTTGAAACGCATCTTTCGCCATCCGGTAAACATTTTCCTCTACAGCCTGCTCCATCCCGATGTGGGGATTCCGCTGGCCCGCTGGGTGGCCGCACTCAGCCGGGATCGCGCCTCCCCTGGAGAATTGCCCGACGAGAGCGACTACATTCGCCTGGCCATGGCCAAATTTGAGCAGGGCTTCGACTACGCCATTTTCGGCCACCTTCACCATCCCAGTTATCAGGTTTTCGGGGAAAAGGTTTACCTGAACCTGGGGGACTGGATCACCCACTTCACCTACGGTGAATTTGACGGGTATCGGCTGGAGCTGAACAGCTGGCGCTGAGGTCTTTTGCGACCGCCAGCATCAGGGGGAGGGGGATTCCGGGGAGCGGGGCAGCAGGGTTTCGATGACCTCCCAGGAAAAACCCCGGCTCTGGAGCAGGCGGATGAGCCGTTGTTTCTGTTTGAGCGGCGCCAGGTGCCGGTTGGTGCGCAGAAATTTTTCGGCCACCTGGCGGGCCAGTTCTTCTTCGCTGAGGGCGGAAAAAAACTCCTCTAACAGAGCTTCGCTTACCTCCGGGGCGATCCCTTTCTCCCGCAACCGGTGCCGCAGCACCGTTCGGCTGCAGGGGCTTCGCTTCAGCTCGGACTCGATGTAAAGGCGGGCATATGCCCGATCGTCGATTAGATTGACCTTTTCCAGTTCGGCCAGGGCCTGCCGGGCGGCCTGCTGGCGGTAGCCCTTCCGGCGCAATTTCATCATCAACTCGTGGCGGCTATGCGGTCGGTTTTCCAGGTAGCGGAGGGCCTGATCTTTTGCCCGCCTGACCTCATCCTCGTCCAGAATCCGGTAAAGTTCGCTTTCTTCGAACCGGCGGTTCAGTGCAAACCCGTACTTGAGGGCGGTTTCCGGGCTGACCACATGCACTTCCCCGGAATCCAAATGGACGATGAAGCGTTCCGGCCGGGAACGGCGAAATTCGATATCGACGATGGTGGGCATGGTCTGCTTCCGGCTTCCGGCAAGGGTTCAGGGCAGAGAGAAGCCGCCTTGACCTCAGCCTTTTTTGCCTGCCGCCGCCGGGGCGCTTTCCTCTTCGGCGGGTTCCACCAGCCCCAGCTTTTCGCGCACCAGCTGCTCGATCTTTTCGCCGAAATCGGGGTTCTCGCGCAGAAACCGTTTCACGTTTTCACGGCCCTGACCCAGACGCTCCTCCCCGAAGCTGTACCAGGTGCCGCTCTTTTGAATGATGCCCAGGTTGGCGGCCAGGTCCAGCAGGTCCCCTTCCCGGGAAATGCCCTGATCGTACATGATGTCGAACTCGCACTCGCGAAAGGGAGGGGCCAGCTTGTTTTTCACCACCTTCACCCGGGTCCGATTTCCAACCATATTCTGGCCTTCCTTGATGGTGGCGATGCGCCGGATGTCCAGCCGGATGGAGGTGTAAAATTTCAAGGCCCGCCCCCCGGTGGTGGTTTCCGGGTTGCCGAACATGACGCCGATTTTTTCCCGCAGCTGGTTAATGAAAATCACACAGGTGTTGGACTTGCTGACTGTGGCCGTCAGTTTGCGCAGCGCCTGGGACATCAGCCGGGCCTGCAGGCCCATGTGGGAGTCGCCCATTTCTCCCTCCAGTTCGGCCCGTGGCACCAGCGCCGCCACACTGTCGATGACCACCACATCCAGCGCCCCACTGCGCACCAGGGTCTCAACAATCTCCAGGGCCTGCTCGCCGTGGTCGGGCTGGGAGACCAGCAGATTCACCGTGTCCACCCCCAGCTTGCGCGCGTAGCGCGGATCCAGCGCATGCTCGGCATCGACAAAAGCAGCCAGCCCACCCCGTTTTTGCGCCTCGGCAATAATGTGCAGGGCCAGCGTGGTTTTACCGGAAGACTCCGGCCCGTAAATCTCCACGATCCGTCCCCGGGGCACCCCGCCGATGCCCAGGGCAAAGTCCAGCGAAATGGAGCCGGTGGGAATGACGTCCACCGCCACCTTGGGACGTTCTCCGAGGCGCATGATGGCGCCCTTTCCAAACTGGCGTTCAATCTGGGTGACGGCAAGATTCAGTGCTTTCTGTTTTTCCTCGGCAATGTTGGCCATGGCAATTTCCTCAATTGTAAAACGGCGGATTTTTAAA
>RFHE01000107.1 GCA_003696445.1 Calditrichota bacterium
CGTTTCAAAATCGAAGCGCAGGCCGCCGCAGCGCTGAACCACCCCAATATTGCCACGATTTACGCCATCGAGGAGCACGAGGACGAATTGTTCATCGTCATGGAATACATCGAAGGCAAAGAATTGCGGCACATCGTAGGGGTGCAGCATGCTGCGCCCCTACCATCGGCCCACCAAATCCTCGACACTGCCATGCAGATCGCCGAGGGCCTGCAGGCCGCCCACGCCAAGGGCATCGTGCATCGCGACATCAAATCCAGCAACATCATGGTCACGGGAGACGGCCAGGTCAAGATCATGGATTTCGGTCTGGCTAAGATTGTGGGCGGGGCGCAATTGACCAAGGATCATTCCACCCTGGGCACCGCCGCCTACATGTCCCCGGAGCAGGCACGCGGAGAGCCGGTGGATCAGCGCACGGACATCTGGTCGTTCGGGGTGGTACTGTACGAGATGCTCACCGGCGAGCTGCCCTTCAAGGGCGACTACGAGCAGGCGGTAATTTATTCCATCCTAAATGAAGCGCCAGATTTTTCCGGGATTCCCGAAGACTTCTTACCGGTGGTGCAAAAGGCCTTGGCGAAGCAAGCCGAAGCGCGTTATCAAACGGTTGAAGATGTGCTTGCCGATTTGAAAACCCTGTCAGGGTTAGAGACGCAAAGTGCCGGAGGAATCCCGGTCGAACTGCAATCCCCGGGGACAGCCAAAACTTCGGTGGGCGCCAAACCTGCTCCCATAAAGAAATCGCCTCTCCTGATCGGCGGCCTTGTAGTTTTTCTATTGCTGGCGGCGGCCATCGGATATTTCTTTTTTGGCGGCGGCCCGGCGCCCCTGAGAATCGTCTCCACCCGGCCCTTGACCTCCGCTCCCGGATTTGAAGGTCAACCCACGTGGTCACCGGACGGCACGCGCATCGCTTACAGCTCAGATGAAAGCGGCCGGAGAGATATTTGGGTGCGCCAGCTGCGCGCCGGCCAAAGCATAAACCTCACCAAAGATCACCCGGGCAGCCAAAACACAGCCCCTGCCTGGTCGCCGGACGGGGAGTGGATTGCCTTTGCTTCCGATCGCGAACAAACAACGGGCTTATTTGCCATCCCCGCGTCGGGAGGCAATGCGAGGCGGATTTTGGCGGTTGGCGAGACCGGAATAGATGCCGTATGCTGGTCGCCCGATGCCTCGAAATTGGCTTTTGTGACATCGAAACTGAGCCTGGGCGCAAATGCCATTTACACCGTTTCTGCTCAGGGAGGAGAAAAGACAGAGCTGCCTTTCGCAATAAAAGGCCTGTCCGTGCAGGATCCGGCCTGGTCACCGGACGGCCGAAGGCTTGCCATCGTCGAAGTGATGGGTACTGGAATTTCAACGTCCAAACTCTGGACTCTGAAATTGGACGGCAGAGATCTGTGGCCCCTGACCGACGCGACGAGTTTCGACAGGAAACCGCTCTGGTCGGCGGACGGCAAACGAATTGTCTTTGTGTCTGACCGCGGCGGCAGCTCCGACATCTGGTGGCTCCCCCTCGATGCAAACGGTGGCGCAGCCGGTCCGGCGAAAGCGCTGACCACCGGAGTCGGCGTGGGTGCCATCGCCCTGTCGGTCGATGGCAAAAAGCTGGCCTACGAAAAAATTGTGCAAACCTCGAGCATCTGGTCGATGCCGATGAGTAAAGAGGGCCTGTTAACCCTAAAAGACGCGAAATTGATTTCGGCTGAAAACAATTTGATCGAAAACGCTGCCATTTCTCCCGATGGGAAATGGCTCGCTTTCGACTCCAACCGGGCCGGCAACGTCGATATCTGGATCATGAAAACAGACGGCAGCGACCAGAGACAAGTTACCACCGACCCGTCGCACGACTGGTGGCCGACCTGGTCGCCGGATAGCAAACGGATTGCTTTTCACTCTCTGCGTAGTGGCAATCGGGACATCTGGGTGAAACCGGTGGCGGGTGGCGCCGCGAAACAGTTGACATCCGATCCCGGCAAAGATTGGCTCGCAAACTGGTCTTCGAATAGTGAGGAGATCGCATTTACTTCCTTCCATAATGGCAGCGCCAACATCTGGATCGTTAGTCAAAGTAGCGGGCCGCGGCAACTGACGTTCCAGAAGAGCAAAAATGCTTTCCCCGGTGCCTGGGATCCGGAAGGGAGCAGGCTTGCCTTTTCTTCCCTGCAAACCGGCAAGGAAGAACTTTATCTCGTTTCGTCTAAAGGCGGACAAACCGAGCAACTTACGGAGAGTAATTTCCAGACAATCAATCCATTCGCCTGGTCTCGCGATGGCGAAACCATCTATGTCCTTGCAGTGAGGGAGTCAGCAAACACGGGAAATATTTATGCCGTTTCCACCACAGATGGCGCTATAAAAAAAATAACAAATTTCGCAGACGACCCCTCGAAGTACCTTGCCTGGGTAACAAGTGATGGCCAGCGGTTCTATCTGGTGTTCAACCACCAGAAAAGCGACATTTGGGTTGCGGAGTTGGCAGAGGAGCAATGAGCACGAGATGAGATTCGGAAAAACCGAGACGCAATCCGGTAGGAGGCGCATCCTGCGCCGAATGGCCGGGTGCACCAGAACCGTACGGAGGAATTCGCCGCAAGATGCCGCAGGCAGAGACGGAGGCCGCTTATGATTGGAAGGCATATTTTACATTACAAAGTCATCCAAGAGCTTGGCCGTGGCGGGCTCTCGATAAACCGGGATGCCACATATGGCGATGGAGATCGGTTATGATCGGTAAAATGATTTTACATTATGAAATTACAGCAAAGTTGGGTCAGGGTGGCATGGGCGTGGTTTACCGGGCGCTGGACACCAAGTTGGAGCGGGTGGTAGCCCTGAAGTTCCTCTCCACCCTGCAATTGGGCAACAGCGCCGAGCAGGAGCGCTTCAAGCGGGAGGCGCGTGCGGCGGCTGCGCTGAATCACCCCAACATTGCCCACATTTACGCCATTGAGGAGCACGATGACGAATTGTTCATCGTCATGGAATACATCGAGGGCAAAGAATTGGGGCACATCGTAGGGGCGCAGCATGCTGCGCCCCTACCGGTTGACCAAATCCTCGATATCGCCATCCAAATTGCCGCCGGCCTGCAAGCCGCCCACGAGCAGGGCATTGTCCACCGGGATATCAAGCCGGCCAACCTGCTCATCAGTTCCCGAGGCGTGGTTAAGATCATGGATTTCGGATTGGCCAAGCTCTCCGGGCGGAGCCTGATAACCCAGGCCGGCACGACGCTGGGAACGGTCGCCTACATGTCGCCGGAACAGGCCCAGGGCCAGGTGGTGGATCAGCGCTCCGATATCTGGTCGCTCGGGGTCGTGCTCTATGAAATGATCACCGGCCAGTTGCCCTTTCAGGGGGACTATGAACAGGCCGTCATTTACGCCATTCTGAATGAAGATCCACAACCCCTGACGGCGTTGCGCAGTGGTATTCCCCTGGAATTGGATGCCATTGTGGCCAAGGCGCTGGCCAAGGAGGCTCAACTACGCTACCAGCACGTGGATGAACTCCCCGCGGATCTAAAGGCCCTGAACCGGGAAACCTCGTCGGCCTCCCGGGTGGCCCCGGCTTCCCGCGTTCGGAAAATCCCCGCCTCCCGGCAGCGGACACGCCGGCCATTCCTGCCGTGGGGAATCGCCCTGTTGGCCGTCCTTCTCCTGGTGGGATCCTGGTGGTGGAAGGGGAGCGGCGCTCCGGAAAGGATTGTCCAGCGTTTCAACATCTCCGCGGCTAAATCCCCGGGTCAGCAGATCCTCCGGACCGACATCCCCAACATGGCCATTGCTCCCGACGGCCGCACGGTGGTGTATACCCTCGCGGAAAATGGGATCAGTCGCCTCTACCGCCGCACTTTCACCTCCTTCGATGCCGAACCGATCTCCGGAACCACGAACGCCACGGCGCCCTTCTTCTCCCCGGACGGACAGTGGGTGGGATTTCTCTCGGATGGCAAGATCAAGAAAGTTCCCTTGCGGGGTGGTTCGGCGGAAACCATTTGCGAGGCGCCCGGCTTCCGGGGTGCCAGCTGGGGTCCCGGAAACCAGATCGTCTTCTCTCCAACCTACGGGGGGCCCTTGAAATGGGTTTCGGCCAGCGGCGGACCCATTCATCCGGTCTCCCGGCTGGATTCCCTCCACGGGGAACGCACCCATCGCTGGCCCCAGGTGCTTCCCGACGGGGAATGGGTTCTGTTCACCATCGGAGACCAGAACAACCCCAACTCCTACGTGGAGGCTCAACTGGCCCTCCAATCCCTGAAGACCGGGGAACGGCGCATGCTGAACATCCAGGGCGAGATGGCCCGCTACGTGGAGCCGGGCTACCTGATCGTGGGGCGCAGCGGAGCATTGCTGGCTGCACCCTTCGACCTGAAGCAGATGAAGACCACGGCTCCGCTGCAATCCGTACTGGCGGACGTGGACGGTGACGCCGGAAGTGGTATTTCCTATTTCGACGTTTCGCGCACCGGACACCTGCTGTATCTCTCCGGCAAACGGGACCAGAATCTGCAACTGGTGTGGGTGGACTTGCATGGGAAGAATACGCCCCTGGATTTGCCGACGCGCCCATACAATACTCCCCGGGTGTCGCCGGACGGTAGCCAGCTGGCGGTGACGGTGGGTCTGGTCAACGGCAACAACAACGACATCTGGATCTACCACCTGAAAACGCACAATTTCAGCAAGTTCACTTTCGGAAACGGTATGTTCGATCCCGTCTGGAGTCGTGACGGCAAAAACCTCTATTTCGTCTCCGGCGCCGGGGACAGCGTAGGGGTTATGGTCAAACCCCTGGACGGGCTCTCGGAAGGCAGGGTGGTGCTGGCCCAATCCGTTCCCCAGTTTCCCATCTCCATCTCTCCGGATGGTCGCCAGATGATCCTGAACGGGTTGGCGGGAGCCGGGGAAGGGGAGCTCTCCCTGCTCAACCTGGAGAATCCCGCCACGCCCCGCCAATTGTTTTCCACCGCCGATTACGAGTATTCCGGCCAGATTTCCCCCGACGGGAAATATCTGGTCTACGGGTCCAACGAAACGGGTCGGCTGGAAATTTACGTAAAGACCTTCCCCGATCTGCGCGGCAAATGGCAGGTTTCCAACGAAGGCGGTACCAGCCCCTTGTGGTCTCCGGATGGGCGCTACATTTATTACATCAGCAACCTGGCCGAAATGGTGCGGGTCCCCATTCGCCGTGAGCCGCGTTTCTCGCCGGGAAACGCCGAGGCCCTGTTTGATGTGTCCATGATGAATTTCCCCAACAGCCCCATTCACAACTACGACATCGATCCCGACGGCCGGCGTTTCATCATGGTGAAAAAGACCAACTTCGCTTCCAGTTCTTTCGCCATCAACCTGGTGCTGAACTGGATGGACGAGGTTCAAACCCGCCTGGAAGCTCATCCCTCTCCGGGCCGATCCCGGGCGAACGCGGCTCCAGCACTTTAGCCACTACTGCTCAGGGGGCGGTTTGCGGGTGTAGTGGATGGTCCAGATCGGAGTCCAGCTCTTTCCCCGATCTTCACTGCGCTCGTAGCGCCAATCCAGGGCCTCGGCGGAAATGTTTTCAAACACCATTCTGGAAACGTAAGTCTTCCCGTCCCGCTGGTAAGGAGCGGTGGAGAGAATCATTTGACCCTCTTTCAATTGGCCGGTGAAAAGTAAATAGCCGCCTTTGTTATCCACCCAGGTCTGTTTCCATTGCCGGCTGCGGGCATCGTACACGGAAAAACTATGGCCATAAAAATTGCCGTCGGGGAAGCGGAAGGATTCATAAACGACGCAATCATCGAGAATTTTGGTTACCGTATTGGTCCCGTGCTGGCGGGAGCCGGGGGGTCCGCCAAACTGTTCTGCCGGCCAGCTCAAGTCCCATTTTCCCAGCCAGAAATCGAATTGTTTCCCTTCCGGCAAATCGCAGGGGCGCTGTCTGGTGCCTTCCTGGGCCAGGGCGGTTGTGACCCAGAAGATTGAAAAAATGATGAGCAGAGGGGTTATCGGTCTTATTGTCTTTATTTTATCCTCTCCAATTTGTTTGCAATGTGCCCTTCGCGCCGATCGTGCGAATTTATTGTAGAGAAAGTAAGACAACATTTTGCTCAAAAACACGAGAATCTCTGCTAAAAAAACACGCCGTTGCCACCGGGTGGAACAGACCGGCTATTAGCTGAAGAATGTGCTCGCTCGTCTGTCGTCCCGGGTGTTGCACTGGGGCGCAAGTAAAGGCACCTGATGGATGGGGTTCCATTTCCCCGCTTTATTCAGGCATTCAGTAAAATTGGCTAATTCTCTTCCCTGCCACCAACCTGCCAGGCCAATCGGAATTGGCTCAGCATTTAGAAAAATTTGACGCCTCCGGGCGGCCGGTTGAAAAGATTTTACAGAAAAAATTGTTCTGAATTCGGAGAAAAAACCAGCTTTGCAATTTTCCTACCGGGCTGGCTGGCAAGGGGCCGGAAAAGCTTGCACGTCGCATCCCCTCTTTTTCTCCAACATCGAACCGGGCAGGGGAATTGTTTCTGCCCATAACTTA
Organism: Calditrichota bacterium; assembly: GCA_003696445.1. Lineage (GTDB taxonomy): Bacteria > Calditrichota > Calditrichia > RBG-13-44-9 > J042 > J042. Next base: position 6,544 of record RFHE01000107.1, read on the forward strand.
ACCACACCGCTGGGTTTTCTGAGTGCCTATTGCAATTCAGGGGGATGGAGCTTTGGATGTTTTCCTGCGCCGGCGTAACTTCGGCTCTGACCAGAAGAATGGAGGTTTACCGTGAAGCAAAGCTGTGGCAGCGCGGTTGTTTTCATGTTAACGATCCTGGCCATTTCGCTGGGTTGCAGTCGCTCCGGATCTGATCTGAGGAGCTATTTTGCCCGCCAGGAGGACAGCATCCGGACCGGAGGCATCCGGTTGATTCCCATTCAGACACCGGCCGGGCAGTTTAAAGTGTGGACCAAACAGTTCGGGCACAATCCCAGGATTCGGGTGTTGCTGCTCCATGGCGGGCCGGGTGCCACCCATGAATACTGGGAGTGCCTGGAGAGCTACTTGCCGGCCGAAGGCATTGAATTTATTTACTACGATCAGCTGGGTTCTGCTTATTCCGATCAGCCGGAAGACACCAGCCTGTGGAATGTGGCCCGCTTTGTGGAAGAAGTGGAGCAGGTACGCCAGGCCCTCCATCTGACCCCGGATAATTTTTATTTGCTGGGCCACTCCTGGGGCGGCTTACTGGCCATGGAATACGCCCTGAAGTATCAGAAGCACCTGAAAGGGCTGATTATTTCCAACATGATGTCCAGTGCGCCGGCTTACGATCGCTACGCGGAAACCGTGCTGGCCAAAAAGCTGGATCCGGAAGTGCTGAAGGAAGTGCGGGCGCTGGAAGCCCGGGGAGCCTACGACGATCCCCGCTATCAACAGTTGCTCTTCCAGAATTTTTACACCCAGTTTGTCTGCCGCTTACCTCTGGACCGCTGGCCGGATCCGGTGAATCGGGCTTTTAAACACATCAATGAACAGATTTACGTCAGCATGCAGGGGCCCAGCGAATTTGGCGTGTCGGGCAAGCTGGAGCACTGGGATGTGAGCCATCGCCTCAAAGAAATTACCGTGCCCACGCTGGTTATCGGCGCCCGGTACGACACCATGGATCCCGAGCACATGCGGTGGATGGCTGAGCAACTGCCCAACGGGAGCTTTCTGTTTTGCCCCAACGGAAGCCACATGTGCATGTACGACGACCAGCAACATTACATGCGTGGCCTGATTGCCTTCCTGAAGGCGGTGGATGCGGGGAAGAAAAAGGTTCAGCTGTAAGAGGGCACGGTCTGGCCACCCCGGATCACAGGGGTAGCCGCCGCTTCAGGTCTGCTCCTCCAACCGTTTGACCAGTTTGTTGTACATCTCCTGGTAGGACGATTTGGCGATCTGTTTGTAGAAACTGTCCCGATAACTGCGCGCCGTACTCAGGCCGTCGATGACCATGTCGTACACCTTCCACTGGCCGTTTACTTTGTGCATCTTGTAAACGATTTCCACACTCTTTCTGCCCTTGTAGGCAATGGTGGTAACGGTGGCTTTGTCGCCCTTGATGACCGCAGGCTTGTATTCAATGCGATCGGCCCGGTAGATTTCCAGTTTTTTCACCGAAGAATTGCGGATGAGCTTGCGGAACACATCCACGAATTCGGCTTTTTCCTTTTCGGTTCGTTCCTTCCAGTATTTGCCCAGGGCCAGCCGGGCCAGTTCTTTAAAATCGATGATGTTGTTAATGATGTCTTTCAAACGCTCGCGGGTGGCATCGTCCACCTTGTCACCGGCCTGTTTCAGAATTTTCTGGATGGTTTCGTTGCGATGCCGAATTACCGCCACCGGCGAATCTTCCACGGTAGCCTGAAGCCCGATCTGCAGCAAC
>RFHE01000108.1 GCA_003696445.1 Calditrichota bacterium
AAAAGGCAGCGCCATGAAAGATTCCCCTTACGCAATTGCCCGCGTCTGGCCCGGACTGTGGATCGGCAATGTTGCAGCGGCCCTGCAACCGCCGGTGCCGGTGACTGCCCTGCTCAATGTCGCCGCCGAGCGGGATCTGGATGCTCCCCGATGCCTTTACCACAAAATTCCCATCGTCGATGGTCTGCCCATTCCACAAGAGCAGCTGCGGGAAGCGGTGTGCTGGATTCACCGCCATTTGCCCCGGCATCGGATTTTGCTGTTTTGCAACGCCGGCGTCCGCCGCGCCCCATCGGTGGCCGTTGGCTACCTGTGTTGTTTTGCGGGGATGAGTTTCGGCCAGGCCGTTGAACACGTGGCCCGGCAAAAACCCCACATAACCCTGGTCCCGGAGCTAATCTGCACCGTGGACGCGGTTCGAAAACAACTGGCAAAAGCGGGCTCCACGGAGCCCCGCTGAACGAAGCGTCGTTTTTTAAGGGAAGGCGGTCTGCGGGGAGAGTCCTCACCTTGCAGTTCAGCAAGAGCAAAGGCTGTTCGGAGGGAAACGAAACTGCAGGAGGGTGAAGCATGGGACGGATTATCAGTCTACATGAATATGAGCTGAAAAACACGGTGGAGGCCCGCCAGTTTGAGCAGGCCGTTCGGGAGGCCATTGATCGCGGGCTGTTTCTGCTGCCCGGCCTGGAGGAGTACCGCTTCCTGAAGGGGCTGCGCGGGAGCCGAGCCGGGAAGTATGCCGCGCTGTGGATTTACCGCAATCAGGCGGACTGGGAGGCGCTGTGGGGGCCGGTAACCCGTCCGCGCCCCAAGTCCGAGTATCCGGCCGGCTGGCAGGTGTGGGAAGACGAGATTCTCAAGCCCCTGCTGGATCGGGCGCCGGATAAAATTAACTACACCGCCTACAGAGAGCTGGATCTGGCCCGGATTGGGACGTGAGCGTTGCAATGAATCCGGAGTGGGAAGAATTTGCCTGCTGGGGCTGCAGGCGTCTGGGCCTCCGCTGGGAGGGATTTCGCCATGTTTTCGGGCAGGTGCGCAAGCGCATCTACCGGCGCTTGCGGCAGCTGGACCTGGCCTCCCCGGCGGACTACCGGCGATTTATTGAAAACAACCCCTGGGAACTGGATCATCTGGCTTTCTGTTTTCGGATCACCATTTCGCGATTTTTTCGCGAACGGCCGGTGTGGGAAGCGCTGGAGAAGGTGGTTTTACCTGAACTGGTCCAGCGGCTGACCGCTCGGGGAGAGCGCACCCTGCGGGCCTGGAGCCTGGGTTGCGCCAGTGGGGAAGAGCCCTATTCCCTGGCGATGTTGTGGCATAGCGGGCCGCTTCGGAGCGCGCTGGCGCTCCGCATCCTGGCCACCGACGTGGATCCGCGCCTGCTGGAGCGGGCCGCCCGGGCCCGTTATCCGCAGGGGAGCCTGCGCGAGGTGCCCGACCCCATTCTGCAGCGCTGCTTTAGCAAGCAAGCTGACCAGTTTCGGGTTCGGCCGGCTGTTACCCGCTACGTTCAGTTTCGGCTGCAGAACTGGCGCGATCATTCGCCGGAAGAAGGGCCCTTTCATCTGATCTTTTGCCGCTATCTGGTTTTCACCTATGCCGATATTGCCCTTCAGGAACAGTTTTTGGAAGAGGTAGCCGCATCGCTCCATCCCTTGGGTTGGCTGGTCGTCGGGCAGAAGGAAACGCTGCCCGCCCGGGCCCTGGTTCAATGGAAGCAGGGGCCCTTGCCGGCCCTGTGGCAACGGCGCAGAAAGGAGGGAGACCAACCATGAGTGTTTCCTCGGGAACGGTGGTAAAGACGGGCTGCTGCGGGTTTCCGGTATCGCGGGAAAAATACTGGCAGGTGTTTAAGCTGGTAGAAGTGCAGCAAACCTTTTACCGCTTGCCGCGGCTGGAGACGGCGCGCAAGTGGCGTGCCGCAGCACCGGCGGATTTTGAATTTACCCTCAAGGCCTGGCAGGGGGTGACCCATCCGGCCACTTCCCCTACGTATCGGCGCCTGGGTCGCCCGCTGAGCGAGGCGGAAAAAGCGGGACTGGGTTTGTTCCGTCCCACCAGGGTGGTGCTGGAGGCCTGGCAGGCCACCCTGGAGGTGGCCAGGGCGCTGGAGGCCAGGGTGGTTGTTTTTCAGTGCCCGCCCGCCTTGAAAGAAACCCCGGAAACGGTGCAAAACCTGGAAGCATTTTTTTCGCGCATCGAGCGAGACCGATTGCAGCTGGCCATTGAGTTCAGGGCCCCGTGGCGTGCGGAAACCGTGGGGCGGCTGTGCCGTAAGCTGGGACTCGTTCATTGTGTGGATCCGTTTAAAGAACCTGCGCTGGCCGGTACCTTTCGCTACTACCGGCTCCATGGCAGTCCGCCAGGCAAACAGATGTACCGCTACCGTTACCATCCGGCCGACTTCGATTTTCTGGCCGGGCGCATTCGGGAAGACCTGGCAGCCGGATTTTCGGTCTATTGCCTGTTTAACAATTTGAGCATGTGGGAGGATGCCCGGGCCTTTCGGGAGCGACTGCTGTCTTCCGGCACAGGCGATGCAGAGGTCATTTAGCCGGCCGTCGAACGAACGGTTGAGGGAACTACCCCCAGGGGGCAAATTTTTCGTCACGCACCAAATTTGTCCCTTGGTTTCCGGCCTCCGGACCATTATTTTTTTGAGCGAACATAGCCTACGGGAGTCCCGATGCGCTTTTCTAGGGGATCAGGGTTACTATTCCTGGTATTTGTGTTGTGGTGGCAGGGGGTTCAGGCCGCCGGATTCCGCAAGTACGCCGGTGAGTTCATGGCCATCGATGTTTCCCCGCGGGCGCAGGCCATGGGCGGGGCCTACGGGGCGGTGGTAAGCGATGTGACCGCCGGATTCTACAATCCCGCCGCTCTGGCCCAGGTAAAGCAGACCCAAGTGGCCTTTATGCACACCTGGCAGTTTGCTAATTTCATCAATTACGATTATGTGGGTTTTGCCCGGCCGCTGGCCTACGGGAAGACCCTGGGCCTGGCCCTGATTCGCCTGGGCGTGGACAACATCAAGGATACTCGGGCCGCACTGGTGGGCAGCGGCGAAGGGGATTTCCGGCTGGATTTGAGCAAAGTCCGCCAGTTCAATGCCGCAGATTACGTGCTATTTATTTCCCTGGGCCAGCAGGTTAGCAGTCGCCTTTTGTTGGGCATTAACGCCAAATTCATTCGGCGCAATCTGGCCGACCACAGCGCTAACGGTCTGGGCTTCGATGCAGCGGCCCTGTTTACCGTCAGCCCCCGTTTCCGCGTCTCGGCTATGCTGCGCAACATCACTTCCACCCTCATTGCCTGGGATACCGGGGAAAAAGAGTTGGTGCGTCCCACCATGAGCCTGGGCAGTGCCTACGTGTTCGATGTGCCCGGTATGCCGGCTCGCTTTACGCCCAGCTTCGAGCTACTGGTGCGCACCGAGACCCTCCCCAACCTGGACAATGGCGGCTCCGGGTTCAACAACAGCGGGATTTTTACCGGCATTGCCGGTGGTGAGCTGCTCATTCAGGATGTCCTGGCTTTCCGGGCCGGTGTGGATGAGCTGCAGCGGGCCTCCTTCGGCGTGGGCCTGCACATCCCCCACCTGTTTGTCGATTATTCCTTTACCAGCTTCGATCAGGAACTGGGCAACAGCCATCGGGTCGGGCTGGTCATAAACTTTGGTTCCTGAGCGGGCGAAGCTCCTAAGCCCTGTAAAAGATTTGCTCACTTTGCCCTCCCGGCACAGCGCATCGGTCCCGCCTACCCTTTGCTCGCAGAGGGCACAACCCGGCCTTATTTTTATCTCACTTTGCCTCGCCCGCATTGTAGAATGGCCGCCTTGCCGATCTTTTCTCATTGAGCACGGTTTTTGCACTGACGCCCCGTTTACATTCGTAAGCGTTCAGGGCGAAACATTCATTGCGAAAGCACGATGGATTTACTATTTTTCCGCCACTTCAGCCGGGAGATGCGTGGTGCGCTCCTGCAAAAAGTACTCGGGATGAAAACCTTATTCAAGAAAGTCGCCATTGTCGGCGCGGCCACCCTCCTTCTGGAAGCCATCATTCTGTATTTCCTCTACAACAGCATCAACACCTTTTATGCCGATCTGACCGCCAAGAACGCTTATCTCTTGACCGAGCAGGTCAAGAATCTGATTGTAGGGGACAAGTTCGACATCAAACGAGCCTCTTCGCAGTACAACCGCTATCCCATCCGGCGATTGATTCAGCGATTCAGCGGGGAAGATTCCAAAATTTTGCACGTGCTTTTGATCGATAAGAATAACCGCATCATCATCAGCGATCAGCCGGCTCACGAGGGCAAAATTTACACCCGGCCGGAGGAATTGGCTCGCCTGAATACCACCCGCCCCAAGATTTTGAATCGCAAACTGAAGGGGGAAATCGAAATCCTGGATGTCATCTGGCCCATCTGGCAGGATGGGGAAATCCAGGGCTATCTGCGCACGGTGATTTCTGTGAAGCAGCTGCTCAGCTTTCAGAATTTTTACAATCGCCGAAAAACCTTTCTGTTTGCCGCCGCGGGCCTGAGCCTGGGGATCATCATTTTAACGGTGGTATTTACCTCCCGCATTTACCAGACCAGTCTGCGCGATATCCAGCAGGCCATTCGCTCGTTGAGCGAAACGGACTTTGGTTACCGCCCGGAATACAAACGCCGGGACGAATTCGCTCCAGTGTACACCGGGCTGAGCCAGCTCTCGGAGAAGGCAGCTGGATTGAGCGAGAGTTTCCGCCAGGCCGAAGAGAAAATCAAGGCCATGATGCGGGTGGTTCACGAGGGCCTTCTGATCATCGACCTGAACATGAACATTCTTAGTTACAACGATTACCTGCTGGACACGTTGGACATCCGCAAGCATGGTCAACCCGAGGACGATATTTACCAGATTTTACAACAGAATCCTCGCCTGCTGGAAATTTACCGCCGCTCGCGCGACCCACTGACCCATGCTGTTCGCAAGGTACTGCCGCTCAAGCTACTGAACGGGAAAACGGTTAACGTACAGATTCATGCCATGCCCTTTTACGACCAGGGGCAGGTGAGCGGCATCGTTCTGTACTTCAAGAACCTGCGCATGCTGATGGAGCTGGAGCAAAATCTGCATCGCAGCATGCTCTACGGGGTCATTTCGCAGCTGGCCAGCAGCATCGGTCACGAGATTCGCAATCCGCTCAGCTCACTGGCCATTCACGCCGAAATTCTGGACAACATGGTGAGCAAATCGGTTCAGGACCGGGAGCAGTTGCGCAAGATTAAAAAGTCCATTAAAATCGTGAACAGCGAAATCGAACGGCTTCACAAGCTGATCGATCAGTTCTTTACCCTGGCGCGCTCCCGCGAAGTGGCCCTGAGCCATGAGCAGATGAACGACCTGTTGAACGAAGTGCTGGATCTGGTCCAGCAGCAGGCTTACGAAAAAAAGGTAACCATTCACAAGTACTTTTCCCAGAATTTGCCACCGGTGCACATCAGCCGGGATCAGATCAAACAGGTCGTGTTGAATCTGGTGCTCAATGCCTTCGATGCCATGCCGGGTGGGGGGGACCTGTATTTGCGCACCGTACAGCGGGATGGCCGGGTGGTGGTCTCTATCCGCGACACCGGTCAGGGAATTCCGGAACAGTTACGCAATCACATTTTTGATCTGTATTTTACCACTAAAGAAAGCGGCGTCGGCATCGGGCTGGCCATCTCAAAAAAAATTGTGGAAGCCCATGAGGGCCGCATTTATTTTGAATCGAAAGTCGGGGAGGGAACCATTTTTTATCTGGAATTGCCGGTCAATTAAACCGCGATGCAAAAAGGGTGGGGCTACATGGAGAAGTACAGGATTCTGGTCATTGAGGACGACGAAAGTCATCGGGAAGGCCTGATGACGCTGCTGGAGCAGTATGGGTTCGAGGTGGATGGTGCCGAGAACGGCCAGGAGGGGATGGCCCGTCTGGACCAACGCCTCTACGACCTGGTGTTAACCGATTACAAGATGCAGCAACTGGATGGCATGGATTTTTTAAGGCGGGTCAACCGGGATTTTCCCTCGCTGAAGGTCATCATGGTCACCGGTTTCGGTTCGGTGGAGCATGCGGTGGAAGCCATGCGCGAGGGGGCGGTCCACTACATTCAGAAGCCGGTGAAGCCGCAGAAGCTGCTGTCGGTGATCCGGGAAATATTGCACCTGGACGAGGATGAACCTGAGGCGGAAGAAAAGGCCCGCCAGTTGGAAAAATATTACCATTTCCATCGCCTGGTGGGGCAGTCCCGGGCCATGCAACAGGTTTACCGGAAGATTAAAGAGGTGGCCGGGACGGATATTCCGGTGCTGGTTACCGGCGAGAGTGGCACCGGCAAGGAGATGGTGGCCCAGGCGATCCATGCCCTCTCGCCCCGCAAAAACGGCCCCTTTATCCCGGTGAACACCGGCGCCCTGCCTCGGGAATTGATCGCTTCCGAGCTGTTCGGCCATCTGAAAGGTTCCTTTACCGGCGCAGTCAGCGACAAAAAGGGCAAGTTTGAGGAAGCCAACAAAGGCACCCTGTTCCTGGACGAAATCGGCACCATGAGCACTGAGGTGCAGATCAGCCTGTTGCGTGTTCTGGAGACCAGCCAGATCGAGCGGCTGGGTTCGGGACGCCCGCTGAAGGTGGATGTTCGGGTCGTTGCGGCCAGCAACGAAAAATTGGAGGAATTGATTGAACAGGGCCGATTTCGGGAGGATCTCTACTATCGCCTGAATGTGTTCCATATCGAGTTGCCGCCACTCAGGGAGCGCAAGGAAGATATTCCTTATTTGGCCAACTACTATCGCGAGCAATTTAACCTGGATTTAAAACGCCGGGTGGAAGGCTTCAGTGAGGATGCCATGGCGTTGTTGCAGAGTTATCCCTGGCCGGGTAACGTCCGGGAGCTGCGCAACGTGATTCTGCGTGCCCTGCTCAGCGCCGGCCACAGTACAACCATCAAACGAAAGCATCTCCCCGACCTGGCCTCTCGCAGCGGGGTGGCGGCCATGAATGTGACCTTTAAAACCGGAACGCCCCTCTCCGAGGTCGAAAAAACGATGATCGTCCAGACCATCAAGGCGGTGAAGGGCAACAAGCTGAAGGCAGCCAATATTCTGGGCATCAGTCGCCGCTCCCTGTACAATAAGCTGGAAGAATACCAGATTACCGACCTTTAACTGTGAAAGGCTTACACATCTTGGTAAAGCGCGGGAGGGGGATGGTCGATGGTCTGATATTCGGGAGGGGGCATGTTCACCAGGAACCGGCCGGAAGGAAATCCTGGCAGGTTAATTGCAGTGGTTTAATGCGACATGTGGACCGATTCAATGAAACGCATCTTGCTGGCTGAAGACGACCGAAACCTGAGCCGGAGCATGGATATCCTTCTGACCCTGGAAGGCTTTCAGGTGGTTGCGGTTTACAATGGGGAGGAAGCCCTGCACAAGCTCGTCCAGCAGCCTTACGACCTGTTAATCACCGACATTGTGATGCCCAACCTGAATGGGCTTGAATTGATCCAGAAAATCCGCCGGCTCAACCCCATGCTGCCCATCATCGTGGTCTCGGGCAAGCTGAATCCCCAGCTTGTCGCAGACCTGCGGGCGATGAATATTCAACACATCGTTCCCAAACCCATTAAGCCTGTCGAGTTTCGGAAAACGGTGGAGCAGGTTTTTCAAAACGAATCGGTCTAACTCTTCGGCCAGGCTACTGCCCTATTCAGCCCTAATCGCGTTCGTTCTCGCTATTTCCCCGCTCCGGCTGTTGGACTTTATTGCCCTGGGCATCGAATAGCACTTCCCGAACCCGGGTTTTGCCCTTGCGGGTGTACTCAAATTTCAACTCGTAGCCTTCAAAATCCCCTTCGGTAATTTTTTCCGCTTTCAGAATCTTAAAGGCAGTGGTGTGGCTTTTAATCAGATCGATGATGGTCCTAGGAATCTCCTCGAGGCCGATTTCTTCCTCCACTTCCAGCACCTTTCCATCCGGGGCGTAAGAAACCTCTTTCTTCTTTCCTTTTACTGTAAAGGAAATCTCGTATTTGGTCTGGCCGTTTTCCTCTTCCCGGGAGAAGGTAATCTTCTCGGCCCCGGGGTAGGCTTTGTGGAAGGCATCCAGAACAGCCTGAGGAACCTCCTTTTGTTCGATCCGGGTTTCCTGCTCTTCCTCCTGGGCCCAGAGCATTGTGGTCCAGGCCAGGCAAAAGACGGCCAGAATCAGGGTGATGCGAATCAGGCGATGGTTCATGATACAACCCTCCTCTTTTTGAAATGGCTGAGGTAATGAACGGCCCCTACCTGAAGTGTGGCTGAAATGGGGCCATCCGCTGCCGGCCTCTCCGGCGAGAGCGCCGTGTGCTTGTGAACAATGGAGCCAGGACCTGCAAGGGGGTTCCATCCTTTTGTTGCCGTCCGATCTGACCAGGGAGAACTTTTCCTGGAAACAGCTCCCCCAACCAAGCAAAAAATCACAGCAACCCCTGCCGCGGGGACTGAAAGGCGACCACAATGGTAATCAGGACCGCCAGCCAGATGCCGGCATACAGGGGGATGAAATACTGCCGTCTGCGCAACATTTCCGGATAGCGGATCTCTTTGCCGGCAAACTTACCCCGCGGTTTGCTGGGAAAAAAGAACGTCTTGTAGGTCTCGATGGTCCCTACGGTGAAGCCCAGGGCCCCCATGCTGATGAACAGGTAATTGGTGGTGAAGTGCGCCAGCATGATTGCATAGAGCAGGGCGATGAGCGGGCTCCGGAAAAATTTGAGGGTTTCGAACCCCTCTTTGGGGGCGTCCTTCCAGGCGCCACCGAAGGCGGAAATCCAGCCGCCTGCACTGCCGATTACCAGCACGGTGAGCAATTCGCCACCGCCCAGATTCACTCCCTGAAGCCGGTAGATGCCGTAAACCACCGCCAGGACACCAACCAGGTAAAGAAAACCGACACTCAAGCGCACCGCCCGGCTTTCGACCACTTCCCCTTTAATGCTGAATTGCATGGGGATGAAATATTTCGA
>RFHE01000109.1 GCA_003696445.1 Calditrichota bacterium
ACCAGGAATATTGATGCCACCACCGCGGCAGTGGTTGCCTGTCCCACTCCCACGGCACCACCGCGAACCCGCAGTCCGTAGTAGCTGGAGGTGATTACAATCAAGCCGACGAACACCAGGCTTTTAATAAATCCGGTCAGCAGGTCCCGGAAGTAGAGCACTTGCTGCATTCGTTCCATAAACACATTCACCGAAAGATCCAGGGAAAGGTAGGCTATCAACATGCCTCCGGTAATGCCCAGAATATTAGCCAGAATAGTCAGGGCAGGCATGGTGGCCAGTCCGGCATACAATTTGGGGATGGCCACATAGCGGACCGGATTAACGCCCATGGTACGCAAGGCATCCATTTCCTCGCTGACCACCATGGTAGCAATCTCGGAAGCGATGGCCGAACCGCTGCGGCCAGCCACCAAAATGGCGGTCACCAGCGGCCCCATTTCCCGGGTCATGGATATGACCACCAGATCGGTAATAAACAGGTTGGCGCCGAATTGCCGAAGCTGTTCGGCGGCTTGAATGGCCAGCACCGCACCGATTAGAAAGGCGATGCTCAGCACAACCGGCAGGGCATTCACTCCGATCAGGACCGCCTGGCGCAGCACTTCCCCTTTGCGGCGCCAGCGGTGGGTAAACAGGTCGGTGAGGCCCCAGATGCTCATATTGGCCAGAAGCAAAAAAAATTGTCCAAAATCTTCCACCACCAGATGGTACACTTCCTCGCCCAACTGCTCCAAAAAGCTTTCTCGCGGCGAATCCGACCGGAGAGGTTTCTTTTGCGAGGCGGCCATCAGTTTCAGACCGGCTTGGACCGAGGGGGGCAGGTTTACCCATTCAATTTGAATGCCTTTCTTTGCCATTAACCGCTGAAGGTGAACCAGAAAAGCCAGGCCTGTGCTGTCCAATTGTGCAATTTGGAAAAGATCCATCTGAATATGCTTCAGCCCCGCCTCTTCGATCAACTGCTGAAGGAAAGGGCCGTTTTGTTCCACAACATGCCTGTTCAGCACGCCCTTCAGGAGAAGACGATTTTGGTTAAGCCGGTAAGAGAACTGAACAGATTTACCAGATGGGTCAGGCGGGCAAGCGGATTTCATCATTGGGTGGCAGGGGCTTTGGTTTTAGCAATATACTGGCGAATGTCCCGGTCAAATCGGATCAATTCATTCAACAGAAGCCGACTTAGAACACTGGCAAATTCGTTGAGATTTTTGTGTTTGAGGGGAACTTCCCTGTCGAAAACATGCGAGACCAGCACCCGGCCTTTAAAACGGTCCAGCAGGTACAAACTCATGGCTAAATGGGCAACCAACTTTCCCCCAGAGGGAATGACTTCCAGAGCCTGTAAACGCGAGTCGATCAAAAAATCCGGTTCGGTGGTATATTCCAAAGGTATGTTGTAGGCAAAGGTCTTGCTGCGCGCAAAATAACTCTTAATAAAATCGGCTAGCATGGTTTCCGGGATGGCTGCCCACTGGTGTTGAACGAAATACTGAATTTCGTAAGGGCGGCTGCGGCTGGCGATGTGGCGCTGGGCAAAAGGGGGGTTCACTTCAACCGGAACGACCATGACCCGAAACGCTGCGTTGATGGGGGACAAGTGGAGACTATCCAGGGAAAATTCGGGGAGTGCCAGCAGGTAATAGTGGCGTTCTACAGTTCGGCGACCACACCCCAACAGCAATAGCAAGGCCACCAAGCCAAAGCACAACCAGAGGCCGGGGCTCTTTTTTACCAGACTATTTTTCCAGCAACTCATCGGGCGATTCCCTGTGTTTTACTCCCCGTAATAGGACAGAGGGGTCTTCTTCCAACGTGCGGACGACATTGTTAAGATGCTCTAGCGTGCTGCGCAGCACAATCATACTGCGCACCAAATCATCACTCCCTTCACTCACGTTAATATCCAGCTTTGCCAGCAGGCGATTGGTTCGGCGAAGCAATTCCCCCATCTCCTGAACCAGCTCCACCAGGTTGGCCTTCCGTAATCGAGAGGTCAGCTCTCGCGTGTTACCTAAAATTTCACCGAGCGTGTCGCTGCTGGAAAAAGCGTGTATCTGCCGAACACTTTCTTCCAGCAGCCGGGAGGTCCGAGTCAGGCGATCCACCAGTTCCCGGGATTGGGCCAGGCTTTCCCGAAGGTTGCTACGATTTTCTTTCAGCATTGCGTCCATCTGTTCAAAAGCCTGCCGGGCATTGGCCAGAAAATTTTCGTAGTTCTCGATGTTTTGAGGGCTGGTCATGCGTTGCAAATTGTTCAAAATCATCTCGGCCTTCTCAGCAATCACTTCCGCTTTGCCGGTAATTTCGTCGCTGATGGAGGTGCCCGGGTGAATAAATGAACCCGGCTTCAACAGGGGTGCTTTTTGACTGCCACCGCGAATTTCAATCATTTTGAGCCCGGTAATGCCCACCGAAACAATATCTGCCCGGGCGTCCTGGCGAATGGGCGTGCCCGGCTCCAGGGCAACAGTCACGAGAATCCGATTCACATTTTTTGGATCGATGCGAATATCCCGAATGGTGCCCACGCGAACACCCAGGTATTTGACCGGACTACCCACTTCCAGACCACTGACGGACACCCCTTCGAAGGCAATGTGGTAAACATCGTATTTTTTGAACAGTCGCTGGCGGGTGAGCAAAAACAGTAGGCTGGCAAGGGCAAATAGGCTGATTAAAACAAACAAACCCAGTCGGATTTTCTGGCCGCGTGAAATCATTGTTCTCGATGCTTTGTGTAACTCCAATTTAGAACCGACCGGAAAACAAATTCAACAAAGGATAAAGAATTTCCCGTTCTCTCGAGTCCGATCACTTGACCCTTCTTTGCATAGGGTGAGCGCATTGTGGTAAGCCAAATCAACCTCTTACCGGCGATTGAGGCGGTTCAGGTTAAAAAAACTCGACACGTGTATCAAAAGCGGGTTCATTGCATCACTAATACAACTGGTGGAGAAGGAGGCACTGGAACATTCGGGCCCGCTGGGCCGAGCGAAAGGCGATCTCACGGATTGCGGAATTTTCGGGGGCAACCTCTGCGCTCCGCATCCGTTCGATGGAGTCGGCAGGCATTCGGAAAAACCCTGCGACCGCCCCGCCCTCAGTTGTACAGCGGCGGTCAGGCGCGCCGCTTCCCGGAGGGGAGATGGTCCCCCGGAACCTGCGACGGGCAAACGCCAGCCGCAGGGAAATGCACCCCAGGGGAGAATTGCGAGATTAAAATGGCATCTGAATCGTGGAAACAAAGAAAGGATTTTTCAATATGGCCAGCAACAGGCAACGCAGCGAGTCAGTTAGCAATACAGAAACGCTGTTTACCCGGCGGCGGAGCATCCGTGCTTTTTCCGATCGGGAAGTAGAATTCGCAGTATTGGAGCGATTGTTTGAGGCGGCCCGCTGGGCCCCTTCCTCCTACAACGAGCAGCCCTGGCGCTTTTTGTTTGCCCGCCGCGGGGAAGCCGCCTTCGAGGCGCTGGCTCAGTGCCTGCTGCCCTCCAATCGCCAGTGGGCCAGCAGGGCGGCAGTTTTGGTGCTCACTGCGGTGGACAGCCGGCTGGCTGCCAAAGGGCAGCCCAATCGATATGCCTGGCACGATGCCGGCATGGCGCTTCAGAACCTGCTTCTGCAGGCTACCAACCTGGGTCTGCTGGGTCACCCCATGGCCGGTTTCGATGCGGCACAGGTTCGCCAAGTTTTTCACTTACCCGAAACCTGGCAGCCGGTCACCATCACCGCCCTGGGTTATCCGGGAGATCCATCCAGCCTGCCTCCCGAACTGCGGAGCCGGGAAACGGCGCCCCGCCAGCGCAAAGCCCTCTCCGAATTGGTGTTTCATGGATCATTCGACCGTCCGGCGATTTTTTCAAAAACAACCAATGATCGGTAGGGACATGCCGGGCGAATAGCTCGGGCTACGGATCTGGACGAAGTCTCCTCCCCCCTCTTTAATTGGCCGTGGCCCGTCCAGTGAGAAGGCCCTCCAGGGCATCGCCCATCTTGTCCAGGGAATGATTGCTGCGCACGTATTGGTAGGCTGTCCGGCGAATCTTCTGGCGAAGAACGGGGGATGTGAGCAACCGTTCCATGGCCTCCGCCAGGTGTTCGAGGTGACCCTCGCTGACCAGCAAGCCATTCCAGCGGTCTTGTATCAGTTCCGTTATCCCGCCAACCCGGGTTAGCACTGCAGGCACTCCCCAGGCCATTGCCTCCAGCGCGGCATTGGGAACCCCCTCGTTGGCCGAAGGTAGCACCAGAGCATCGCTCCGGCTCAGGAGAGCCCCAATTTGGGACTGATGGCCCAGAAAGCTCACGCTACCGGCAAGGCCAAGCTGCTGGGAAAGCTGTTCGAGCGCTGCGCGACGGGGCCCTTCACCGGCAATCGAGAGCGTTGTGGGCCGATGGGGGTGCCGATGGCGAAGCGTAGCAAAGGCCCGAAGGAGCAAATCCACTCGTTTGCGTTCCACCAGCGCGCCGACAAAGACAAACCGGAACGGGTTCGGGTCGGGCCGATACGCCGGCAGGTGGGCAGGAATTTCCACCCCGTTGTAGATAAGATGAATCTTTTCCCAGGGGATGAAACCGGTTTCCAGCAGGCGCACCCGAATGGCCCGAGCATTCACCACAATAGCCCGGCTCAGCCGGCCATACAGCCAGCGGTTTTTCCACTTATTTTCGATAGAACGGACCAGCCCCAGCCGTATGTAGGTCTGTGCCCCACCGGCCCGGGCGCCCAGTGCCCCCAGCCAGTATTCCTTTACCCTGGTCGGGATAACAAAACCAACACGTTCCTTTTGTACGAAGCGCGCAATTTTAGTCACGGACAGAAGGTCTGCATCATTGAGGAGAGGCAAGCGAACGGTTTTCAGGCCGGACCTTTGGGCAATCCGGGCCATGTGGTTGTAACGATAGCCCAGCCAGACCGGGTATCCCCTGCGGGCCAATTCGCACGCCGCCAGCACCGTCCAGCGCTCGGTGCCGCCAAAAACGGGCGACGAGTTAATAAACAGAATGCCTGGCCTGGCTGCATCCATAAAGGCGGACTCAAAAACCGCTATTCCAGGGCATAAACGAAGCGGTCCTCGCTGCCAAAAATTACCATCCCCCGGTAAACCAGTGGCGAGCAGGCAATGCTGCCCCCGGTTTCAAAGCGCCACACCTCCCGGCCGGTGGCCGAATCCAGGGCATACAGATTGCCGTCCCGGCTGCCCACGTAAATCATTCCACCGCAGGCGGTGGGGGAGGAAAGCACCGCCTCTTCGGTGCGAAAGCGCCATTTCAAGGCCCCGCTGGCCTCATCCACCGCGTACACATGCTTGTCCCAGCTGCCAATGTAAACCCTTCCCTGGTACACGGCCGGCGAACTGCTGATCATCTCTTCCGTCTTGTATTCCCAGACCTTGCTGCCATCCTTCTGGTTCAGGGCATAAATTTTACCGTCTTTGGCGCCGAAATATACGCGACCATGGGCCAACGCCGGGGTGGAAAGAATACCCTCCTCACAGTCAAACCGCCACATCACCGCTCCTGTCCGAGCGTCGACAGCATACAGGTGCCTGTCCTCGCTTCCAAAAAAGAGGGTATCTCCTTGCAATGCCGGCGAGGAGTAAATCTTCCCCCCCGTTTTCAGTTGCCACTGGAGGGTACCCAGCTCTTTGTCCAGGGCGTAAAAGGTGCTGTCCGTACTGCCGAAGCAGACCAGGTTGTCATAAATAATCGGCGAAGTATAGTTTTCCTGGCGGGTGCGGAATTTCCAGATCTCGCTCCCGTTTTTCAGAGAGACAGCGTAGAAGTATTTGTCCATGGAGGCAAAATAGACCACGCCAGTGGCCACCGCCGGTGCAGAATAGACCGCATCCCTGGTCCAGTAATGCCACCGCTCTTTACCGCTGGATGGATTCAGCGCATACAGATTGCCGTCCACCCCTCCGATGAGCAAATTTTTACCGGCCACTACCGCCGAAGCGTACACCCAGTTCCTGGTTTTGAACTTCCAGGCGACTTTTTTCCATTGAACCAGCGGCTCGCTCTCAAAAACGCCGGTTCGCTGTAAGTTGCCTCGGTAAACCACCATCTGCTCTTTTTCCCCCTCCCGGGCACAACCGGACAAATAGACCAGAATAAACAGAACCACCGTCAGCAAACTCCAGAACCATCCGCTCCGCCGCATTGTTTCTCCTCCATCAGTTAGCCATTGAACAGAGCTTTAAAGTTACAGCCTGAAAATTTGAGTTAAAAACGGGATTCTTAATTCCGAAAACCATGTTGCGTATCCGGCAGCGCACGACAGGGGGACACCGGCGGGGGGCTCGATGCCTTGAGGGCAGAAAAATCACTTCCGAGCAAACAGCTCGTTCGGTGCTTCAGGACATTTTTAGTGCACGCTTCCGGTTTGGTGCGCTGTGGGAATAAACCGTGCCGACCGGCCATTCGGGAACTGTATTACCTGGACCCGGAAAGTCAATCCAGGCCGTTTGCAGCCAACCCATTTTTTGAGGGACTGTCATGCAAACTACTGTTTCACCGGCAACGGATTGAACTCGATTTACCTCCAACCCTCTCTCCGGGCCGGACATTGCAGGAGAGGGGGTTGGGGAGTGAGCTAACCAAAGCCCCCTGCAAGTGAAACAGTGATTTGCAGAACAATACAGCAATCAAAGCTTTTTGGACAACTACAAAAAAGCCGGGTTCAGGGAACCCGGCTCGAATGGCAAACTCAGTTGTTCAGGGGGACTAATTCTTGACCAGCAACGTTTTCCAATTGGGGTCCTGAATCTCGCCGCGAACCGTGGAATTGACCAGCTGGTAATGGCCGAATCCGGTAAAATCAATAAAATCGAATTCGCTGCCACCCTGGAGTTTTTCGTAAAACCACACTTCATAGGGATTGGTGCCCTGTTCCACCGGGTGGCGTTCAATGTTGTCCGGAGGACCGTAGAGGATGTAAACCCGGCCGCGGTCGGTCTTCCATCCCGGCACGCCGCTGGCTGCGAATTGTTGGTCGCAATAGTTGACCCGGGCGTAGTACTCCTGGCGAAATCCCGGCCGACCTTTTTCCTTTTTGCGCCAGAAATCAAACAGATACCTGCGCTTGCTTTCTACCGTATTCAGCGATTTGTACACCTCAATCTCGTCTTTGGAAGCCAGGTAGCCAGCCTTCTCAAACAGATCATCCACCACGTCTTCCGGCATGTTGAAAAATTCGCTGCGGGTAAAGGCCAGCTCCTCATCTTCTTCCGCAATCAACTTTACGTTGGGATTGTCCACCAGGAAATTTTCCCGGCGATACACCGCGTAATTTTCCGTGGAGTCGGTAACGATGAAACTGATAGTGTACAGTCCGCTTTCCAGTTTGGAAAGATTAAAGGCCCCTCTTTCGACCAGCGATTCGTATTTCGCTGCCCTCTGGTAATGCTTGCTTGCCCGAATCTGGCCTTCCTGATCGAATAAAATCACCTGCAAATCCAGCGGCTTACTCGGTTGGGGCTTGTGCGTATTGTACAATTCGATGTAATAATACAGTCTAGGATTTCGGGTGACGTTGAACAATCGGGCGGGATTGGGCACAACTTCCATCTGATTCTTGTAAAAAGGCGAACCGCGCCGCCCGGAGCCCGGGATAATGTTGGAGCAGAGCACCAGATCGCTCAAAGTAATTCGCTGTCCGGTGAATGGTTTTGCATTGACGGCGTATTCTCCGACCACTTTCACAGAGCCATCCGGTTGCTTTTTATTCACTCGTAACAAATAATTTCCAACTGGAATCACACTTTTCAACAGTCCCAGCCGCGCCGTTTGCAAGCCGGTTCCCTGCCCCCCAAAACTGACATCGACGTCCTGCTTGGCCACCAATGACTGGTCCTGCTTGTTTAACAATTGAAATTCCAGATGAACCACATTGCTGGCGTCACTACTGGTCCCATTTACCGGATTGACCTCGTAACACACTTCCAGATAGACCGATTGTGCATCGTAACGGAAGCGGGCATAATCCACGAAAACTCCTTCCTGCGCGGTCATATTCACATCCTGCCCCGTCAGGGTGAAGGTCAGGACCAAAATGAGAAGAAAGGCCAATAGCCTGCTTCCCCCCTGTCTTACGGCCATTGCAAATACTCCCTTTTTTAAGCAGCCAAACAACGCCATCAATTTAATTATTTAACGTGCCGATTCCAGTAATTTTTCCCTGCCCTAAACAGTTTTTAAACACCGAATCAGGCGTGTAATTCCAGTCCCAGCTAAAAAGAGGGCCCTATATCCGCGTTCTCTTCACCAACCCGTATCGGCCTGCGATCCGGTGATTCTGGCGTGAAGGGCATGTTTCAGCTCTTTACATGTGCACCAATAAAAAAGGCCGACTGCCAAGACAGCCGGCCTTTTTTCGCTAAATGCTCCGGGTTAGAAGCCGATACGCACCGAAAACAGGTTATTCCCATCGAAATACTGGGAATCCCGGAAAGCGTAATCCAGGTTGAAGTCCGAGCGGCCCAGCTTGAAGTGCAGCCCTACGCCCAGCGTAAAGCGATAGTTCATATCGTCGTAGCTGGTGTCGTCGAATCCCAGGGCGCGCCCCAGACCAAGCCAACCAGCCCGCAGGAAGAACAGGTCGTTATAGGCATATTCGCCACCAATACGCCCCTGGTCGTTCCCGAGGTTGTTGTTTTTAAAATCGGTGCTAAGGATAATGGTGTTGCCTTCGGCGATTTCCCGCTTGTAGGAAACACCCAGCTCGATGCTGGCCGGCAACTCGTCGCTCTGAGTCGGAATGGACGAGAATTCCGTCCGGCCGGTCTGGGGATTAAAGGTTTGCTGCAGGAAGCCGGATCCGTCATATTGAATGGAGCTTCCTACGTTTTTAACTGCAACGCCAAAACCCAGTCCATCGATGCCACCCAGACCCCAGTATTGCAGACCCACATCCAGGGCAAACGCGTTTGCTTGGGCCTGTGGAATGCGCTCGGTAACCAACTTACCGGTCACACCCAGGCTGATGGCATCGGTCAGCCGCTTGGCGTAAGTTAATCCCAGGGTAAAGAAAGTGGGTGAGAAAGTCCGTCCTGAGGCTCCATCCATATCCTGAACGGTGGTAAAGGGGATGTCGCCAAAGTCAAAGGCTTTGATGCTAAAGGCCAGATTCCCAAAAGCGCCGGCTTTCACACCCAAGGCCAGATAATTCACATTGACATCGTTAAAAATGGTCATTGTGGAGAATACCGCTGAGGCCACGCTTTCCGTGTTCGAAAAGCCAGCCGGATTCCAGAACAGCGCATCCAGCCCTTTGGTATAGGCCAGATCCGAACCACCCATGGCCAGATCGCGCGCCCCCACCGGTACTTCCAGCTGCACACCGCCGGCCGTACCGATTCGGGCCTGGTCGCCGCCGTAAACCAGCGGCGACCAAACCATCAACAATCCGGCCAAGAGAAGAAGATAGAGGCTGATCTTATTTCTACGCATCACAAACTCCTCTCGGTTTATTTTTTTTTCTTATTGTCATCATGCACTTCTTCTCTTAGAAGAATTCCAGGATTTGTTGTGCCTGAACAATGAACACCTTCACCACCTTTGTCTTCTGCAGATCCGGCATTTCTACATGGGCGAAGTAGATACCACTGGCAACGGGCAAACCGGACTCGTTTTTCAAATCCCACTTGAGGAATTGAGAATCGTTGTCCTTTTCAAGAGTCCGCACCAGGGTGCCCGCCAAGTTGAAGATGCGAATCTTGACCTTTTTGGGCAAATGGTTAAAGGTGACGAATCGATCGAATCGGTTCGGCTCGTTAGGATTAAAGGCATAGTAAGGATTGGGGAAGACGTTGATCTTCTCCACATCCTGCTTTTCCAGCTCGGCACTCTGAATAACAGCAGGAGCCTGGAATTCGAACTTATCCTCTACGGTGTTAATGATATTGGGCACCCAGCTCAACGTGCCACTTTCGGCCAACATAGGACGGCTACCTCGGGGATCCAGCCACATGGCATAGTAGGCTTCGATCCGATCGTCGGCCGACACCAGCTTGGCCATAATATCCAGGCCACCCTGATTGGGATCGTAAATCTGACCGGTTGGGTCGTAATCGGTGGCCATAATGAATACATAGTTGAACCGGGTATCGATGTCGATCTGGTCACCACCGAATTCCGGCGTACGGGTCATGGTAAATGGATCGGTATGAAGATCCCACTGCAGGTTGGCATTCCGGTCGCGAATAATCACGTTCAGCTGTCGCGGATTATCCGGATCGGACACATCGAACACCTTGAACGGCACCGGGAAGAAGCCTTCGTAGTTGCCAGCCCCCCAGGTGACGTACATAAAGGCGTTCTGGCCTTCATCGGTGTTAAACCGGTAGGGTTCACCGATGGTGTATTCTCCATTACCATCCCAGTCATCAAAGTCGGTCATCGGCGTCCATTCTACCTTAATCGGCACCAGATCACCGGGAGCAATGGCGCTGGAACCCCAGAAGTTTTCCCAGATAAACAGGCCGCCGAACAGCGCAGACCCGCCATGACCACCACCAGTAAACCACCGGCCGCGATCATAGTCTGGGTAGAGTGGACTCGGCGTACCGCTTTCGTAGTCCCAGGTTTTAATGGCCAACGGCGGGCCAGCCACGCGAACCTGCAGACCATCGAACAACGGCTGGTCGGTATGGGTTTCCACGTCGCTCACCTGTGGCTGATCCTGAGGCAGGACCACGCGGTTGGCGTCCACATCCATTACGTTCCAGACCAGCTGTCCAAAATAAGGGGAAGTCGAATCTTCTTCGGTTTCGAAGAAAACCTGATACTTATGCCCAGTAACGGCACCGGGATTAACCACAATTGTTTTTACCACCCCATCACTTTTACCGGAAACATGCTCAACCGGCAATTCGTCCCCGCCGGAAGCCTGGAACTTTACACCGGGTTTCGGCGGCTGAGGAATAATTTCGATGGGACTCAGCGCACTTTCCAGGCTGGGCTCTGGAATATTCTCATCGACCACACCGTCGTTATCCGCATCGGCAGCATTGTAAGCGGTTACAGCAAAGTAATATGGGGTACCGGCAAACAACGGCCGGTCGTTGATGAAATCCTTATCAATCACAAAGAAACGCTGGATACCGGTGTTGCGGCCGATATGGATGGGCACTTCCAGAATATCACCAAACTCGGGCACGAATTTGCGAGCAGTGATTTTGGTGATGGTGTTGTCCACATCGAAGGTAGCAATCAGCTTGGCCTGTTCCTTCGTCGCATTGCGATTGGGCAGCTGATACACATTGTAGCCTTCGAACTTGAAGCCCAGCTTCACGGTTTTTTCTGTTGCATTCACCGCATCCAGATCGGAACCCCACTCCAGAACGGCCTTGTTAGCTTCCAGAGCCACCGTAACCTTGGGGGCAGGAGGCGGCGCCGGAATGCCCTGGAACAGGTTATCGAAAATAAACTGAGCAAAATCATCATTCAGCTTCATCTGTTCCACAGCATTGCGGTTGGTACCACCCTGTTGCGGGATAATACCACCCACCACAGCTAACACCACTTCTTGCGTATCGCCGGGCATGAGGGTGAACGGACCGGAGTTTAGGTCAATACGCCGGTCACCCGGGGGCAGATTGTCGCCAAACCCATCAATGTCTCCAGTCAGGCGGAAGGGATCGCCGTCCAGCGGGAATTTGGTGGGTTGACCACGCAATGGCCCAAATCCATGCACGAACGGGGACAGGTTATTTAAATCCGTGTCGTGGGTGGGAATGAACCCATTAAACATCTTAAACCAGTCCACCGTCCCCACATAACTTCCCAGAGGCGGGTCGGAAATCGTGCTACCTGCTGCGAAAAAGTTAAAAGAAGTCATGGGCAGGTTACGATAACCGAACCTTTTTCTCAGATTAAAAATGGCAGAATCGCCTTCGCTAGGTACAATGGGACCCTGGAAGAAGTCGTAGCCCACCGCACCAGGAGGCAGATTAAAATCCTTGAACTGATCGTCGGTTAGATTACCACTGTAAGCAAACCCCAAACTCCTCTCCACGTCGGTACCAGCCAGGTCATCGGAAAAATTGCCCACATCCGGATCGGACCACTGAGAGATAAACATGGAGTCAACTTTCAGCCCGGACTTGTTAATCAGGCGAAGGCGCTTAAAAATGATCTGACCCAGCGTACCATTAGGCTGGTTGTAGGCCCACATGGTGACCTGAATTTCAAGGCCAATGGGCGGCGAGCCATATAGCGCAGCGGTGTTACCGCCGTTCATATCGTTGGCCACAAACCAGACCACTTGATCGGCGCCAGCCAGTCCGGGTTCTTCTACCTCGCCCACATCTTCCTGGCCGTTCTCGTTCAAGTCAATCCACAATCCTGGTTCATACACACCATTGTTATTCACATCGTAGAAAGGTGCCCCAAGGTCCACAGGCCATTCGTTCCAATCTGTCGCGTACTGATCAATAATCGCTTGGGCCATTTCCGGGGTTACCTGACCAATGGGAACCTTGTTAATCTCGGCGGCGTCCCGAATTACTTCCGCGTCGGTGGGCTTCAGCGACTCCCAATCTCGGCGAATTCGATAAATGCGAGCCCGCTCGTTGTCATCGCTTACCGCCACAGGCGGCGTATAATCATCCGGGCCCGGACCGGTAATCTGACCGGGAGTAATAATCCAGCCAGCCTGGGTACCGATCACATAGGTTTGCCCTCCCACACGAAGCGGGGTTTTCAGGTAATTCTTGGTCGTGTCTGGTTCGGTGGCATCCGGCTCCATCACAAAGCCACCCCAGATAAATCCGTCAGTAAAGATGATGTTGGTGGTTCCACGCGGGTAAATACCACCACCGTTACTGGCGATCAGATAGCAAGCAGTACAGCCAGCACGATTCACCCAGTAGTTCCAGTTACCCACATTCACCATGGTCTGTACAGGCTGTGGCTGCGCGCTGAGATTCAGGCGCATCTGCTGGACCATTTGTTGCAACGTGGAGGGTTCTTTCGCCATCAGCAAGCCGAAGGCGAGAACCAGAATCAGTCCCCATGCTGCGTTTAATGTTTTCCTTATCATGTGTCCACTCTCCTCTATGAAATCTTCTTCACGTTCTCAAAAACCCTCAGGTTAGTAATTGATTTTAATTCCGAAAAGAATTTGCCGCGGGTGACCATACAGTTGGCGACCCAACTGAGTCCAGTAGGCCTGGCCGTTTTCCAGATTAATCGCACGGTACATGGCGATGTACTGGTCGCCACCAAAGGCATCGATGGTGGCCTGGGAACGACTCCGATCGGAGAGGAATCCGTCGTCATCAGCCGAACCCGTGGCTTCGTACACGTTAATCACATTCTTATTATTGAACAGGTTGGTCACACGAGAATACAGCGTGACATCGGCAAAGCCTTGGATGGTAAAGGTTTTATCCACCCGCAGGTCCACATTGAAGATCCAGGGGGTGCGGGAAGAATTCACCGGCTCCAGCGCCTTCCGGGTCCGGGTATCCAGCATGTAATCGGTACCAGCGGTAAATGGATCCACCTGGCCACCGGGCAGCGGGAACACCCGGGTGTAAGGATGACCGCTGGAGAAGGTAAACAGCACATTCACACCCAGACGCTGCAGAATGGGACCCCCATCGTTCCGGCCAAATCGGTAATCCAGATTAATCGCACCGGTGTGCTCCTGCGAAAAGTCCAGAGGCCGGATGATGGTCGGTTTTTGCGTCTCGCGCTCAGCAGCCCCGATAAAGGAGGTCCGGGTCGATCCGGTGCCTTTGGCATCGGTGTAGGTGTAATTAAACTGAGCCTGCAGACGCTGCACGCGGCGCAGGGTTAGGCGAAACTCGGCACCTTTCGTGGTGGCGAAGTCACCATTCACCAGGCGCAGATACTGCTGCGTACCAGGAGCCGCATCCGTCACCTTATCCACCTGAACCTGTCCCTTCACATTCCGATAGAAGCCGACAATATCGAATGCAGCGTAGCGGGAGAATTGCTGACGAAAACCAATTTCGTAGGAGGTGGTACGCACCGGTTCCAGACCAAAACCCACCGGGTTCAGGAAAAATCGACCACCGCGTATAATCTGATCATCGAACTCCTGCAAACCCCGGTAAATAGTGTTCAATTCGGGCATCTGGACGAATTTACCGTACTGGAAGTAAAACACGGTCTTCTCGCTGACCGGGAAGGACACACCCAGACGCGGGCTCAACTCGGTAAACGGATCTACATTTTCCCATTGGTCAGGAGCAATTCGCCCGTTCACGCTCTTCACGTTTTTCGGATCCTTCAAGCGCCGATCTTCAGTATCGAAGTAATCGAAACGCAGGCCAGCGTTGATGATAATGTCCGCCAGCTCGATCTTATCTTGAATATAGGCACCGATAAAGGTGGGATGGCGCGGCCCAAGGGTCAGCTTGCTCTCGTCCGTGTTATCCACCTCGTTGCCGTAGGGATCAAAACCGATGTTCCGCACCAGCCCCTCGCTCATCCAGGTATCCAGCGGCACATCTTTAATGCTGCCGTAGGTGCTGACCTGGCGCATCACGGTGTGGCTGATGCCGAACTCACGATAGGTGTAGCGCTTGATTTCGCCACCGATCTTCACTTCGTTGAAGCGGTTAAACTGGCTCACAATGCTTAGATTAGCGCCAATCTGGCTCATCTTGGTATGGGTGTACCGGTTGAACGGGTGAGCACCATCCCGTGCAAAAGTAAAGCCGTGAATGATGTAGTCGTAGGGTTCATCCCAGCGACTACGATACTGGACGCGTCCGCCGGTTGCCTGAGCCACTGCAGCGCTGTCCCGCCATTTGGTCCAGTCTGCACCAAACAGATCGTCCTTACTCTCGCTCTCGCTGAACAGGTAGTTCACGTTCAATTCAGCCAGCGTCTTGGGGGACACCACATAGGTCAGCTTACCGGAAAGCAGCGCATTGGTAAAATCGAAGTACCCATTCCGGTTGTTCAGAATATTCAGAATCGGCGAATTGTCCACATAGCGGCGGCGATCGTCGAAAGCACCGCTCACACGGAAACGAATCGGTGAATAATCGAACAACAGAGTTCCGTTAATCGAAGTCAGATTCTCTTTGTTGTGCGGGGTAAATCCATCAGGATAGGAAATACGCTGCAGAGTATCCGGATGGCCCGCCGAAACGTTAGGATTCGAAGGATTCTCGTCAATCAGCTCCAGACGCCCATTGAGGGGGTCGAAATTGGGGTCGTCCTTGGGCGTATTAATAAACTCAAACCCTTTGCTGAAACGGCGAATCCGATCGCCCAGGGAACGATTCTCAACAGCGGCGAAAAAGCGCACCCGCTTGTTGGTGCCAGGCACCGGACCGCTCAAGGTAGCCACGCCGTAGTGATGGCGAAATGTCGGCGTCCCTAAAAACTCGTCCCCTTCATTAACAAACTTGTCGGTCTGAAAATCCAGAGACAGGTGGTACTCGGGGGTACCAGTGCGCATTTCCGTACGGATAATACCGGAATTGGCACCACCAAACTCGGCCGTGTAACCGCCGGCCAGAACCTGGATTTCCTCGATGGCTTCCTGAATAATGTGAACCACCGGGTTGTTGTTCAACGGGTTCACCACCGAAGAACCATCCAGATAGTACCCTACCTCGTCGTCGCGGCCACCACGAATATGAACCTGTCCATCCTGAACCACCACACTATTCTGCAGGGCCAGAATGTCGTTCAGTCCGCGCACCGGCAGGGTTTCAATCTGCTGGGAGCTCACAAACGAGACACTCTGGGTCACGTTCTTGTCCACCAGCGGCCGTTCGGCGGTTACAACCACCGCTTCCTCCAGCTCCAGCGTGGTGGGCTCCATCTGAAAATTGATGTTGGTTGTCACGTCCGCCGACACGCGAACATTCTTTACCACCACATCCTTGTACCCCAGATAGGTGGCACGCAGCGTGTAAGTGCCGACCGGTAGATTCAAGATGGCATAATAACCATCCACATCGGTTGCGGCACCAAACTCAGTCCCTTCCACTAGAATATTCACGCCGGGAAGGGGCTCGCCAGTTGATTTGTCCGTAACAATACCTGCGATCTTACCCGAAGATTGGGCGAACATCATCGCAGGGATTGCAACGGCCAGGATCAGAAACAGCACGAAACCTCTACGCATCAAATGGCCTCCTTTTGGTTAGATTGTTTGAATGACTTGATTCACCAACACACTTTGAGGAATAAGCGAGGACGTAAATCGCAGTTTGTAGCAGTAGTCCACTTCAGGCCGCCTCCAATTTCAACCGTCACCTTTCTCACAAAATGCGTACCAGCTTTTTCAGGGAATTAACTTAACCATAGTAATTACAATAGGATATGAATTTTTTGGCGCCCTCATCCCTCTCCCACAATGGATCGGTTTTTCCGCACGGGGTAGGAAAAAATTTTCCTACCCCCACTCACCTCAGGGAGAGGAGGAGATCATGCCTGTGTTGAAACTTTGGTTACCTGACACAAAGCGTTCACGCGGCTGGCTGCCGGCACCGCTTTAAGGAGCAACTCAAAGGAAAGCTTGAAATGTGGTGAGAAACGATCTCTGCTAAGAAGCGCATTCATCCAATGGGTGGAGCCAGGGCAAGCAAGCTGAACCGGGTGGATCTTCAGCGTCCGTTGGATTACAAATCAAGGAGAGGAGCCATCCCGGCCACAAGTGCTGGTGCCCCCCAATTGGCTCCAGTCCCTGATAGGAACGGGCTGCCAGCCGCTGGCACGCGGTTATTGTGCCTGGCGAATGGCCTCCAGGGTGGAGGGGTCCTCCAGGCTGCTCACATCACCCGGTTCCTCTCCTAAATAGACCGCCCGGATGACCCGGCGCATGATTTTCGCATTGCGCGTTTTAGGCAGCGCCGTCACAAACTTGATTTCTCGGGGCTTGAGCGGTTTGCCCAGTTGAGCGGTAATCTGCGCCATCAATTCCTGGCGCAGGGCTTCGGTGGGTTTCTGGCCGGGCCGGAGCACGGCGAACACCACCACCTCGTTATCCTTCACTGGATGGGGCACACCGATGGCGGCCGATTCTGCCACTGCCGGATGCGCATTGACGATGGCTTCTACTTCGGCCGGTCCCAGGCGTTTTCCGGCCACTTTAATGGTGTCGTCGCTGCGGCCCAGGATGTACCACAATCCATCCTCATCGATGGCGGCGAAATCCCCATGCACCCACAGATCGGGGAATCGGCGCCAGTAGGTATCCAGGTAGCGCTGTGGGTCCCCCCAGAAGCCGCGGGTCATCCCGATCCAGGGTTTTCGGATCACCAGCTCGCCCACCTGGCCGCGCACCGGCCGGCCGGTCTCGTCTACCACATCGGCATCCATGCCGGGCACTCGATCGGAAAACGCACAGGGTTTGAGCGGTTTGAAAAAGTTGCCACAAACAATGCCCCCGCTGATCTCGGTCCCGCCGGAGTAGTTGAGGATGGGTTTTTCGCCGTTCAGGACGTTGTGGAACAACCACAGCCACGATTCCGGATCCCAGGGGCTGCCAGTGGACCCCACCGCCCGCAGGCAGGTCAGATCGTGCCGGCGAATCGGATCGGTACCGTGGGGCTTGAGCGCCCGAATCAGCGTGGGCGACACCCCCAGATGGGTCACCTGATGGCTTTCCACCAGCGCCCACACCCGATCCACTTCCGGATAGTCCGGCGCCCCGTCGTAAAACACCATGGTCGCGCCGATCAGCAGGGTGCCAAACACCTCCCAGGGCCCCATCATCCAGCCCATGTCGGTCATCCAGTACATGGTTTCGCCGGCTTTCAGGTCCATGCACTGGTACATGTCCTGGGCGGATTTTATGGGAAAACC
>RFHE01000110.1 GCA_003696445.1 Calditrichota bacterium
AAAAGCAGAAAACTATTTCAGTTTAAGCAGAGAAAATCAAAATCAAGGGAGATACCCTACTCAATCCTAAATTTCAACACTTTCCCTTGACAGACTCGCGGTGGCAACTGTAGAGCGAAGTAGTTGTTTCCGAAGGGCTCTAATTGTAACTTAAATCGTCGAAACCATTCGTCCCCTTCCGGGTTCCGCCGGGGGGTGGGCTGAACGGCAAACCGAAGCACAGAAAGGAGGTTGCTATGCCCCGGTTAACCTACTTAAGCCATGCGGGTTTCATCGTGGAAGGTGGGGGATCGCGCATCGTCTTCGACCCGTTCTTGACCGGTAATCCCCTGGCCAAGGCCAAACCTGGGGATATTCAGGCAGATTACATCATCCTGACTCACGGGCATGGGGATCATCTCGGCGACACGTTGGACATTGCCAAAGCCAACAATGCCACCGTGATTGCTGTTTTTGAGCTGGCCAATTACTGCGCGGCTCGCGGGGCGAACGTCCATCCCATGCACATCGGTGGGGCCTACAATTTTCCCTTCGGCCGGGTCAAATTTACCATCGCCCACCACGGCTCTTCTGCACCGGATGGCACCTACACCGGCAATCCGGCCGGCGTGTTGCTGACCATGGATGGCAAAACGCTCTATCATGCCGGGGATACCGCCCTGTTTCTGGATATGAAATTAATCGGGGAAATGAACAACATTGACCTGGCCCTGCTGCCCATCGGGGACAATTTTACCATGGGCATCGACGACGCGGTGAAGGCGGTGGAATTTTTGCGTCCCCAGCTGTCCATCCCCATTCACTACAAAACCTTCGACGTCATCGATGTCGATCCCAACGAATTTGTGGAAAAAGTGTCCCGGACCGGCTTCAAAGCAAGGGTCATGGAAGTTGGCGAAACCCTGGAATACTGACCTTTACGATGACCCCAACGGCCCTGCCGGAGGTGTTCTGGCCTTCGGGCGGGGCTTTTTTATGTCTTGATGATGAGAAAAAACGAGAAACAGCCAAGCCAGCACCAAGAGGCGTCAGGAGGCCGGCCGACCGATCAAAGGGCGGGCCGTCCGTCTCAGCCTGTCGATAGCGATCGGCTACAGGAGCCGGTTTACGACCGCCGGTTGTTGCGCCGCCTGCTTCGCTATGGCAGGCCGTATGCGCTGCACATTGCCCTGGCCATCGGCCTGATTATTCTGGCTGCATTTCTGGACATCCTTGGTCCTTACCTGACCAAAATTGCCGTGGACCGCTACATCGTCCCCGGTAATTACGAGGGTCTGTCGGTACTGGTCGCCCTCTACGTCGGGGTGCTGGTGGCCAGTTTTTCGGTGCGTTACATTCAGGTGCTCCTCACGCAATTTATCGGCCAGAACATCATCTACGATTTGCGCCAGCAAATCTTTAACCATCTACAACGACTCCACCAACAATTTTTCGACCGCAATCCGGTCGGGCGTTTGATGACCCG
The DNA here is from genome assembly GCA_003696445.1 of Calditrichota bacterium. Lineage (GTDB taxonomy): Bacteria > Calditrichota > Calditrichia > RBG-13-44-9 > J042 > J042. Next base: position 1,466 of record RFHE01000110.1, read on the forward strand.
GGTGACCTCCGATGTGGAATCCCTGAACCAGATGTTCACCCAGGGCATCGTGATGATTTTCGGGGACATTTTTCTCATCCTGGGCATCGTTGGAATGATGCTTTCCATCAGCACGCACCTGGCCCTGTGGACGTTTGCCGTGCTGCCCCTGCTGTTTTTTGCCTCCTTCTTGTTTCGCAAAAAGGTGCGTGCGGCCTACAGCCAGATCCGCTACTGGCTGGCCCGGATCAACGCATTTTTGCAGGAGCGCATCTCGGGCATGAGCATCGTGCAGCTGTTTAATCGGGAAGCGAAGGATTTTCAGAAATTTCGGGACATAAACTGGCAGCACACCAGGGCTTACATTAAGACCATTTTCTACTACGCTCTGTTCTATCCGGCCGTGGAACTGATCAGCGCCACCGCTCTGGCCATCATCATTTTTCGCGGTGGGTGGTTGATCCAGACCGGGGGCGTAACGCTGGGCATTGTGATTGCCTTTATTCAATACGCCCGCATGTTTTTTCGCCCCATCAGCGATCTCTCCGAAAAGTACAACATCCTCCAGTCGGCCTTTGCCAGTTCGGAACGAATTTTCAAACTCCTGGATGTCCAACCGGCCATTGTGAGCCCGCCCGACGCTTTTCGCAAAGAATCCCTTGAAGGGCGCATCGAATTTGACAACGTCAGTTTTGCCTATCAGGAAGAGCTGGTGCTCCGGGAGGTCAGTTTTCGCATTGAGCCCGGGATGCGGGTGGGTGTGGTGGGGCATACCGGTGCCGGAAAGACGACCTTAATCCGCCTGATCGGCCGCTTCTACGATGTTCAATCCGGTTCGGTACGGGTGGATGGGGTGGATGTGCGTCGCTGGGATCTGGCTAACCTGCGGCGCCACATGGCGATTGTGCTGCAGGATCCTTTCCTGTTTTCCGGAACGGTTCTGGAGAATATCCGCCTGGGACGCAGGGAAATTCCCGAGGAGCGGGTGAAAGCGGTGGCGCGCCTGTTGAATGCCCATCGTTTTATTGAGCAATTGCCTGGGGGATACCACTTTCGTATCCAGGAGCGAGGGACTAACCTCTCCATGGGGCAGCGCCAGCTGATCAGCCTGGTTCGGGCACTGGTGGGCGAGCCCAGAATCCTGTTGCTGGACGAAGCCACGGCCAACATCGACAGTGAATCGGAAGCGCTCATCCAGGACGCCCTCAAGCAGGCGCTGAAAAACAGAACCGCCCTGGTCATTGCCCACCGGCTCTCAACCATTCAGCACATGGACCAGATTCTTGTTTTTCACAAGGGCCGCCTCCGCGAGGCCGGGACCCATCAGCAACTGCTCAAACAGCGTGGAATTTACTTCCGGCTTTACCAGTTACAATTCCAGAGTCCGGTGGCGATGAAACAGAGTGTCAGCTGAAATTTCAGCATGGCTAATTTATTGAAAATGCTTAAAAAATGGCCTCCAGCAGCCACTTTTTTATTGACTACCTATAGGGCATGTGTTAAATTCGCACAAAATTAATTGGAGGTCAGGCATTGTCCGAGCGGTTCCAGAAGACGTTTATTTCGGCCCGGGAGTTTGTCGAGAGTTGGGACAAGGAAATCTACGAGTTGACCAACCTCGATTTTTTTATTTTCCTGATGATGAATCATCTGGGCAACCAGCTCGAAAAACATTATTTTGTCCGCGAAAAGCAGAACTCTCCGTTCAATCTCTCTTTCGAAAGCATTGGCACCCTGTGCTTCAATCTGGGCGATAGTTTCGAATTCTTTCTGGAAGAGAACTGCTTCGGCAAATGCCCCTTCAATTGTTTGCTGGATCTGAACGGCATTGTCGAGCCTGGCAGGCATGAAAAGGAAGAATTTGTCCGTCAGCGGCTGAACATGATCCGCCTCTTTGCTTCCGACCCGTTGATTAAAGAACAATGCCTGCGAATCGATCTGATGAATTACGTCATCCTGGATTCTCTGGTTCATTTTTACTGCGAGGAAGTGGGCCTGGAAGTGGATGAGGAGGACGTGGAAATCCTGGAAATGGCCGATTTTGTTGAAAGCGTGATGGTCGAGTTCATCCGAAACGAGGGTCAGACGTTGTTACAACGGCCCTTCGAACCGGCCATGGATTATTTCGAAGATCTGCTCGCCTCCGAGGAAGACTACGAAAGCCACAACAGCTGGAGTGAGGGCGAGGAATGGTCTCCGGAGGAATCTGACGAAATCTGGCAGGAGCAGTACGAATCCATCGAGCAAACCATCGATCGCTTTGTCAACGATTACCAGTTCCATTCCGCCAAGGTGTTACCCACCATTGCTACGGATATCGAATTTTTTAAAGAGTTTCTCATTCAATATGCCGACGTGCACGATGTGTACGAGATCAACGAAGACCATTTTCTGGAATTTCTTTCCTACTGGCTGGTTCAAAAATTTGCTCTGGAGGACGAAGAGCAAATACAGCACGTCTTCCGTACTATGGCCCGCTTTGTGAACTGGCTGAAACAGAATTACGGCCTGGACTACAAGCAGGAATATTTCCGCTATTACCAGATGGTGAAAACCGAGGTACCGCGCGTGGTTCGGGCCCTGAATGTGTACTTAAAGGAATACGATTTGCTTCAGGCCTTACTGCTGATGGGCAAACCCGAGCCGCAGCAGATTTCCGGTTTTTTTGAAGTGCGCAAATTGCACAGCCGGGTGGAAAAAACGCTGGATCTGGTGGATGTCCACTTTTTTGATCAGAAAACGCAAGTACACCTGGATTCCACCGCCTACCTCGATCTGAAGCCCGGCGACATTCTGCACGCCACGCTGGTTCAGCGCGGGGAGCGCTGGGAAGTGCTGGAAATTCAGTACATTTTTCCTCGGGCGGCCCGGCCCTTCGTCCATTGATCCGCTACCCACTGCCCGTTTCCCCTCGCTCTG
>RFHE01000111.1 GCA_003696445.1 Calditrichota bacterium
AATACTCCACTTTCTGTTTCTCGGCATTACAATCCGATGCTGTCTAAAAAAAATAGAATAAAAATAAATACAAATTTTTGCATTCGTTATTTGAGATAAAAAATGAATAGCACAATGTTTTTTAACGAAGTAAAGCCACGAAAAGCAAATGCACAGATTAAGTCTTCCTTAAACTGTTGGGAACTCACCCCCTTCGCCGGGGCTGTCCAAAAAATCAAGATCAATGTATTTTTATTCAAAATGCTGGTTCACCTGCTTCAGGCTTCAGTCAACTCACCCCCCAACCGGGGTTGTCCAAAAAGTAAAGCATGTTGAATATACTTGCGAATCATTGCATATAGTTGTTTTTATTAGTGGCGTGCTTACGCTTGCCGTTTTTCAACCAAACACGGCAATTCAGGCAAAACCAACCATCTTGTATCCCTTTATTTGTAGGGAACTCTCCCCCTTCGCCCCCTCTCTTGCGAGAGAGGGGGTTGGGGGGTGAGTTGATTTAAGTCCCACGCCAGTGAAAAAGTTGTTTGCATAAATTTACAGTCTTCCAGTCTTATTAAACAGCCCCGAGTCTGATTTTACCGGACCTCAGGTGGCAAAATCGTAGGCCCGGTACTCCCGAATCACGGTAACCTTCACCTGTCCCGGGAATTCCATTTCTTCCTGAATTTTCCGGGCGATTCCCCGGGCCAGCTCACGGGCCTTTTGGTCATCCACCTGTTCGGTTTCCACCACCACCCGTACTTCGCGGCCGGCCTGAATGGCATAGGCTTTTTCCACGCCCTGAAACTGGGTGGCGATTGTTTCCAGCTGTTCCATTCGCCGAATAAAATTCTGCAGGGATTCGCGCCTGGCACCGGGCCGGCTGCCGCTGATCACATCCGCCGCGGCCACCAGAGAGGTGTAAGGGGTAGTGGCTTCCCGCTCGTTGTGATGGGCCAGTGCCGCATTAATCACCGCCGGGTGCTCGTTTAGTTTGCGCAAGAGTTCGGCGCCGCGCTCGGCGTGGCTGGTTTCGGAGTAATTTTCCAGCGCTTTGCCGATGTCGTGGAACAGGCCGGCTCGCTTGGCCAGATGCACATCCAGGCCTAGTTCGGCAGCCATGATCCCGCACAAGTAAGCCACTTCGATGCTATGGTTGAGGACATTTTGGCCATAAGAGGTCCGATACTTCAATTTGCCCAGCAGTTCCAGCAATTCCGGCGCCACCCCATGGATGCCCACTTCCAGGATGGCCTGCTCTCCGATATCCCGGAGGGTCTCCTGCATCTCTTCGCGGGTCTTGGCCACCACTTCTTCGATGCGGGCGGGATGAATCCGCCCATCGGAGATTAATTTTTCCAGCGCCCGCCGGGCAATTTCCCGCCGGTAGGAATTGTAGGAGGAGAGCACCACAATTTCCGGTGTATCGTCGATAATCACATCCACACCGGTAGCCATTTCAAAGGCGCGGATGTTCCGGCCTTCCCGGCCGATGATTCGCCCTTTCATCTCCTCGCTGGGCAGGGGTACCACGGTAACGGTGGCTTCCACGGACTGTTCGGCCGCTACCTGCTGAATGGCCTGGACCACAATTTCCCGGGCCCGGCGATTGGCCTCCAGCCTGGCCTGCTCAACAATGTTTTGAGCAATTCGTTCCCCCTCTTCGCGTGCCTGTTGCTCCAACTCTCGAATAAGCTGGGCTTTCGCTTCCTCACGGGTCATGCCGGCAATCTCTTCCAGGCGGGCCAGTTGTTCACTCAGGGCAGCGTTGAGTTCGGCCGCTTTACGATCCACGTAGGCCTGCTTTTCCTGAAGTTGCTTTTCCTTTTGCTGGAGCTCGCGATCTTTCTTCTCCACCACCTGGGCTTTGCGATCGATGTCCAGCTCCCGGCGGTCCAGTTCTTCCTGAAATTTTTGCAACCGGGCGGTTCGCGTTTCTATTTCCTGCTCCAGGCGTTGCCTGCGCTCGAAAATTTCCTCGTCCGCCTCCACCATTTTTTCCCGTTTCAACTGCTCGGCCTCGGCCCGAGCCTCTTCCAGCAGTTGCTGAGCCTCGGCGCGAGCCGCTCCCAAAACCTTGCTGGAGGTCAGCTTGCCAATCAAAATGGCAATCCCCACCCCGACAAGAATGCCCACACCCAGTCCAATTAGCAAATCCATAAAACTCACCTCCGATTTAGCCGGTGTGTGTCAACCGTTCGGGTTGCGGTCTGTATTTGTATTCGCCCATCATCTTTCTCGCCACTCAACAAACCGAACAAATAAAAAAATCCCTGCACTGGCTGGATGGCTTTAAGAAGAACCGCGTTCGACACGGTGGGTGCCTGCCTGAACGGTTCATGCTTCCTTGGCCTCGGCAGGTTAAAAACCTGCGCAAGGAAGGCCTGCATTAGACGCCCAGAGTCAAGCTCCCTTGTTAATGGTGTTGGTTCTTCTAAAGGCTACATCCACACCAATGCAGGGATTACATCGTCAGTTCTGATAGCTCGCTCAATTTGGAATCGATACTCTGATTGAGCTCCTTGCTTTTTTGCTCGTATTGTTCCAATTGATTTTTGAGCACATGGTATTTTTTCATCAGTTGAAACAATTCGTCGGCGATATTTAAAGCTGCCAGGACCGCAACTTTGGTCTGGGATTTGACACTGGTCGATTGCCAGAGCTGACGAATTTTTTCATCGACAAACTGTGCCAGCGATCGTACGTAAGCCTCATCCGAATCCGACTTCAACGAATACTCCATATCGAAAATCTGTACTTGAACCGTATTCTTTTCCATTTCGCACGCGCAAGGAGTTGAATGGTGTTGGCTATCAGAGATTGATTTTATCCAGCTTGACTTCCAGGCGTTCTAACTTGTTTTGAATGAGCTTTTCCCGCTCCCTTAAAACGCGGTTTTCTCTTTTCAGCTGCTCCAACTCACGGTTTAATTGGGTTAGCTTCTCCTCTGCTTGTTTGTTGGTCCCCTTTTTTTCCCATTGGGCTAACTCTTTTTTTAAACGATAATTAGCCCTCACCAGTTCTTCTACCACCTGGAGCAACTTGTTGATTCTTAGCTCCAGTTGGTCCAAAACATGTGGACGTTGGCCTGCCGTCATAGTGGTCAGGTTCTCAGTCGCGCTTGAAATTCACTGGCCAGCGCCTCTAAAATTCTCTCCATAGACCGATTGACTTCTTCCTCGGTCAGCGTCCGCTTATCAGACTGGAAAAAGAAGCGCAAAGCGACACTTTTTTTGCCCGCCTCAATTTGCTTCCCTTCGTAAACATCAAAAATTTGAACCTCTCTCAAATCTGGAATGCCCAGGGACCGGATCAGGGCCACCAGCTGGCCGGCTTCTACGTCCCGCCTGACTACTACAGCTAAATCCCGATCCACCCACGGAAAACGAGGCACTGGCCGATACAGTTTTTCAACCTGCCGGTGCTGGAAAAGGGCGGTTACAGAAAGCTCCGCTACCCAGACCGGGTGCTCCAGGTCAAAGGCTTCCAGCCAGGCTGGCCTGACTTTGCCAAAGAACCCCAATTGTTCTGAACCGCTTAAAACAGCCTGACTGTACCTCTCAACGGCAAAATTATCATAAGAAATAAATTCCACACTGTCAAGAGAAATTTTGTCGGCAAGGGCTTCGATAAGACCCTTAATATCATAAAAATCAATAGGTTGCTTATTGGAATACCAGCTGTCACCCTGGCGCAGTCCGCTCAGGGCAATGGCTAGGTGAAGGTGCTCTTCCGGCAATTGACTGGCCTCTGCCGGCGGATGAAAAACCCGGTTAATTTCAAAGATTCGCACATCCCGGACCTGGCGATAATGGTTATGCTGAACCACCTGAAGCAAACTGGGCAGAAGGGTATTGCGCAGCCCACTCATGTCGGCACTCAAGGGATTCATGATGGCATATACCGGCCGCCCGGTTAGGACCTCCCAGCGGCGTGCGTTGATCATGCTGTTGGTAATCACCTCCTGTAGGCCAAGGCCGGTCAGAATAGACTTAAGCTCATCTACAAATCGGTCCAAGCGATTGGGTTGAAGTCGATAAGGCACCGGCGTGGTCCGGGCGGCGGGGATGTTGTCCAGGCCGTAGAGCCGGGCGATTTCCTCGGCCAGGTCGGCCACACGGGTCAGGTCCGGGCGAAAGGTGGGAATCGCCACCCAATCCCCTTCCACCTTTAACTCCAGTTTTTCCAGAATTTCGGCCATTTCGGCTGCGGTAAGCGCGGTGCCCAGCAGGGTGTTGATTTGATCCACCTTTAGGGGGACCTTCCAGGGAGCAATGGGCCGCGGGTAAGCATCCACGGCGCCCTGGAGAACCTTTCCTCCAGCCAGCGATTCCATGAGTTGCGCAGCACGGTCCAGGGCATAAAGCACACCATTGGGGTCTGTGCCCCGGCTGAAGCGGGTGGCTGCCTCGCTCTGAATGCCCAGGGCGCGGGCGCTGCGCTGAATG